>NZ_BDLP01000003.1:0-40065 GCF_001950415.1 Roseomonas sp. TAS13 | reverse complement strand
GCCCTGTTGCTCGAACCACGCCCCGTGCCGCTGCCGCCGGCCCAGGCGCTGCTGCTGACCAGCCGCGCCGCCGCGCGCGCCCTGGCCGGCCGCATCCCCAACCTGCCGGTCCTGGCCGTGGGCGAGGCCACGGCGGCGGAGGCGCGGCGGGCCGGCTCCACGACGCTATATGTGGCAACCGGCGATGCCCAGGCCCTGGCAACCCTTGCCACCTCCGTGCTGGACCCGGCGGGCGGGCCAATCCTGCTGGCGGTGGGCCGTGGCTACGCGCTTGATCTGGCCGAGATATTGCGGGGGAGGGGATTCCGCGTCCGGCGCCGGGTGGTCTATGACGCCCACCCCGCAAGGCACCTGCCGGAGGAGGCGCTGCTGGCGCTGCGGAACGGGAAGATCGGCTCGGCCCTGTTCTTCTCGCCACGCTCCGCGGAGGTTACGCTGTCGCTGATGCGGGACGCGGGCCTGGCCGCGGCGGCAACGTCCGTCGAGGCCCTCGCGTTGAGCGCGCGTGTCGCGATGACGCTCCGGGGCCTCCCTTGGCGCGCCATCCGTGTCGCGTCCGATCTGAACCAGAATGCCTTGTTGGCCCTGTTGGGTCCGGCAGGCCAAACAGGAGAGCCGCCGCCCTCATGAGCGATTCCCCCGACAAGGACATGGCCCCAAGGGAGCAACCAGGGGCACAGCAGGGGCCTCGTCAGGAGCCGCAGGCGGCCGGCCCGGCCGGGTCCGGCGCGCCGGCACGCTCCACCCTCCCGCCCTCGCCGCCGCCCCGCAAGCTCGATCCGGCGGTGCTGCCCATCCTGATCGGCGTGCTGGTACTGGGTGGCGCCCTCGCCTTCCTGTTCCTGACGCCCTCCGGCACGGTCAATTCCGGCGAGACCAACCGAGTCCGCATCGCGGCACTGGAGGAGAAGCTCGCCTCCGCCACCGAGCGCCTCCAGGCCGACGAGCACCGCATGGCGGCGCTGGAGCAGCAGGCGCAGCAGCTCGCCGCGCGCCCGGCCGGCGACCCGGCCGCCCTCCAGGACCTCGCGGCCCGGCTGCAGGGCATCGAGACCCGGGACGGCGAAAGCACCAAGCGGCTGACCGACAGCCTTGCCGCCCTGGAGAGCGACCTGCAGCAGCGCCGCCAGGCCAACGAGGCGCGGCTGACCGCCATCGAGAAGAACGCCGGCGAGGCCAGCCAGCAGAACGCCCAACGCATCCAGGCCATCGACAGCCGGGTCGGCGAGGTGGAGAACCGCGCCGCCGCCCGGGCCGCGGAGGCCGAGCGCAACCTGTCGCAGCGCATCGCCGAGGCGGAGAAGCAGATCGCCCAGCGCGTCGCCGATGCCGAGGCCGCCATCGCGCCACGGCTGGCGGCGCTGGACCAGAGCATCGCGCAGCGGGTGCAGGCGGCGACGCAGGAGCTGGACCGCCGCGTCAACGCGCAGAACAGCGCGCTCGACCAGCGTCTCGCGGCCTTCGATGCCCGGGTGAAGCAGGCCGAGAGCGCCGAGCGCCGGGTGGGCTTCCTGGCCGCACGGGGGGCCATCCAGTCCGCGCTGGAGGCCGGGCAGCCGCTGAAGCAGCCTCTCTCCGGCCTGCCCGGCACGCCGCCGCCCGCCTTGCAGCGTTATGCCGAGACGGCGCCGCCCACTGAGGCCACGCTGCGCCTGAGCTTCGAGGAGGCCGCCCGCGCCGCCCGCGCCGCCGCGGAGCCGCAGGGACAGGGGGTCATGGACTCCGCCCTGGCACGCATCCAGGGGCTGGTGACCGTGCGCCGGGGCGATCAGGTGGTGGTGGGCGACACCGCCGCCGGCCATCTGGAGGCCGCGCGCCGGGCGCTGGATGCCGGGGACTTGGCCGGGGCGCTGCAACGGCTCGACGCCCTGCCGCCGGAATCCAAGGCCGCCATGCGTGGCTGGCTGGACCAGGCGCAGGGGCTGCTCGCGGCGCAGACCGCGCTGCGCAACCTTTCCGCCGACCGTAACGGGGGCGCCGGCTGATGCTTCGCGCCATCTGGCTGCTGATCGTCCTCGCGGTCGGCGTCGCCTTCGCCTGGTATCTGCGCACCCTCGGCGGTTCGGTCGAGATGCGGGTGGGCGATGTCTTCGTCGGCCTGCCGCTCTGGGTCCTGCTGCTGGTCCTCGTGGTCGGCTTCGTGGTGCTGTACGGCCTGCTGCGCGGCTGGGCGCTGCTGCGGTCCTGGCCGCAGCGCATCCGCGACCGCCGCGCCGCCCGCTACCGGGTGGAGGGCGATGCCGCCGTGACCCGCGCCCTGGTGGCGCTGGCCTCCGGAGCCTCCGACCAGGCGCGGATGGAGATCCGCCGCGCCCGCAAGCTGCTGGGGGACACGCCGCACACCCTGCTGCTGACCGCCGAGGCGGAGCGCATGAGCGGGCGCGAGGAGGCGGCCAATGCCGCCTTCCAGGCCCTGGCCGAACGCGACGACGCCCGCTTCCTGGGGTTGCGGGGGCTGCTGAGCTCCGCCATGCAGCGCGAGGATTGGCCCGAGGCGCAGCGCCTGGCCCGCGAGGCCGAGGCGGCGCAGCCCGGCGCCTCCTGGGTGCGCGAGGAGCGGGCGCTGCTCGCCATGCGCACGCATCACTGGGGTGAGGCGCTGGCGCTGCGGGCGCCGGGCCTTTCCGAATCCGCCCTGGCCCTGGCCGCGGCAGAGGAGGAGCAGGCCCCGACCCGCAAGGCCGAGCTGGAGAAGCGCGCCTTCCAGGCCGATCCCGGCTTCGCCCCCGCTGCCCTGGCCTATGCGGCACAGTTGCGCGACCTGGGCTCGCCCCGCCGTTCGCGGGCGGTGCTGGAGGAAAGCTGGAAGGCCGCGCCGCATCCGGACGTCGCCCGCGCCTATCTGACCGGCGAGGGCGATGTCCTGGCCCGGGTGCGCGCGGCCGAGACCCTGGTGGAGCCGAACCGCACCCATCCGGAAAGCCGCCTGCTGCTCGGGCGGCTGGCGCTGGAGGCCTCGCTGGTCGGCCGGGCGCGCACGGAGCTGGAAGCCCTGGCGGCCAGCGGCGAGGCCGATCGCCGCGCCTATCTGGCCCTGGTGGACCTGGAGCGGGTGGAGCAGGGCGACACGCCGGCCGGCCGGGCCGGCGAGGCCAAGTGGCTGCGCGCCGCCGCCACCGCCGCGCCGGAGCCCCGCTGGGTCTGCGGCCAGTGCGGCCAGGAGCACGAGGCCTGGGCGCCGGTCTGCGACCATTGCGGCACCACCGGCCGCATCGGCTGGACGGCGCCCTATCAGCGGCTGCCTGTCCCGCGTGCGGAAAAGGTGTAAAGCGGAGTTGCCGAAGTCGGCGGGCGAGGGTAGATAGCGCGCCACGCCGCTTCGGCAGGCCGACTTAGCTCAGGGGTAGAGCAACTGATTCGTAATCAGTAGGTCCGGGGTTCAATTCCCCGAGTCGGCACCATCCTCCCACCTCTCCGATTTTACATCTGCGAAGAGGCCAGCACCGGGACGCCCGAAGGGCTGACCGAGGCTGTTGGCGATGGAACCGGGCAGCGCAACTCCGTTTCCAGCGTGACCCACTCCCTGGCGAGTACGAGGCGCTTGTCGGCGTTCCGGGAAATCGGCAGGCTGATCAGCTTGCAATAGGCGATCAGAGCTGCCGCCAGGGCGGGCGCGGAAAGAAGCAGCGACACCGGCTCCGCGCCCTGCCCCGGACGGAACACGGCCCGCAGGCTGGGCGGGTCCAGCGAGACCGGTTCGCAGCGGAGGATCTCCAAGGGTTCCCGCACCAGCCCCAGAACGGCCGGGGCCTTTGCCAGTGCCAGGGAAAGGACGGGGAGCGGAAAGCGGATCTGCCGGACATCGACGATGTCTTGGAACATGCGCTTCTCCTTGCCGTGCCAATCTGCCGGAAAAGTCTGAAGCAAACATGAACGCCGCGATGCGTGGGCAGGTCACCGGCAACCATCCAGGGGGTCGGCGGCTTCGGGCAGAGCGCTTCAGCGCAGGGGGACGCGTCCCCGCGTGGAGGGCTTTTCCCACAGCTCCGCCCGCGTTCCGGCCGGATGCAGCCGTGGCGCGACGGGAGGAGCGATGGGGAACACGGCCGCCGCATCGTGGTTCGCCGCGCCTTCCGGTTCGCGACAGAACCGCGAGATGTAGTCCGCGTCGATCTCGGCGGGCAAAAGCCGGATCGGCCCGTCCCCCCACAGGTCCTCGTTGGTCCAGATACCCTCGGCCGGCTTCCACAGCATCGGCCGGGGCGTACAGGGCCGCCCGGTATGGCAGGCCGAAAGTTGAAGCCAGTGCCAGGACTCCGTCTGGCGCCATCCGGCTGGCGGATATCCATCCCAATTCGGTCGCATCGCTGGCCCCCTCCGTATCTGTCCGGTAGCTTTCGGCTTGGCTGGCGTTGCAGAACTGTGAACGGGAACTGGAGGGTCTTAGGCAAATCAATTGTTTGTACCGCTCCTTATTGTTCCCTTCTGAGTTGTAATCATGGCCGCTTCCTTCCGGTCGGGACTGGAAGGGACGGCGCATCTCGCCAAAGGCCCGCTCCGGGGGGGAGCCATCAGCACCAGCCGCCGCCCAGTTCGATCACCAGGACGATCACGACCAGCCACCAGACGACGCCGATCACGGCGGCCCAGGCGAGGCCCTTGCGCAACCGGCCTTCGGAAAACTCCGGCGGTTCCGGCGAAGGGGCGGGTTGCGATTCCCCCTCCGGTCCGTCCGCCCGTTGATCCTGATCGTCCCGCTTTCCTGCGATCCCAAGCCCTCCGCCGGTTCCGGGCGGCATGGCCCGGATGGAATCCCCACGCAATTCAGGTGCCACTCACCCTTCGCACGGGCCGCCGACGGTTCCGGAGGCAGTGCGATGACGCTGAGGTGAAGACAGGCGGCGCGGGGCGGTCCATCCCGGTCCTGTGAAAGCCCCCCGGCAAGCCTCTCGCAACCCCGGACCGTTAGGCTTGTTGGCGAGCCGGACGGCCCGGGCCAGGCGCCCTGGCGCGGAGTCCGCCCGGCACAGGAAATGGACACCGCAGACCATGGCCGATGACAGCAAGAGCACGCAGGTGCAGGTGGCGAATGCCCGCCCGGAGGATGTCGGCAAAGGGGCCGCGCGGGTCAGCCGGCGCATCATGCAGGAACTGGGCCTGCAGCCGGGCGACGTGCTGGAGGTCATCGGCCAGCGGCACACCGCCGTCATCCCCATCCCACCCTTCCCGGAGGACGAGGACCTGGAGATCATCCGCCTGGATGGGCTGCAGCGCGGCAATGCCGGCGTCTCGGCCGGGGAGCGGATCGAGGTCCGCCGCGCCCAGGTGAAGCCCGCGACCCGCGTCGTGCTCGGCCCGGCGCAGAAGAACCTGCGGCTCTCAGGCTCTGGCGAGGCGTTGCGGCGCACCTTCATGGGGCGTCCGGTCGTTGCCGGGGACGTGATCTCCACCTCGGTCTATCACCGGCCCGAGCGCGGCGCCGACGGCATCCCGGACGAGGTCTATCGCCGCTTCTTCGAGCAGCAGACCTATGCCCTGCAGGAAATCCGCCTCGTCGTGGTGGAAACCACGCCCAAGGGCATCGTCCGCGTCGACCAGCACACCGAGTTCGAGATCCTGCCCCAGTACGCGGAGCCCAGGGAGGTCCGCCGCGCCGACGTCACCTACGACGACATCGGCGGGCTGGGGAATGCGGTGGATCAGGTGCGGGAGATGGTGGAGCTGCCGCTGCGCCATCCCGAGCTGTTCCAGCGCCTGGGCATCGACCCGCCGAAGGGCGTGATCCTCCACGGCCCGCCCGGCACCGGCAAGACGCTGCTGGCCAAGGCCGTGGCGAACGAGTCCGAGGCGAATTTCTTCTCCATCGCCGGGCCCGAGATCATGGGCAGCCAGTACGGCGAATCCGAGAAGCGGCTGCGCGAGATCTTCGAACAGGCGGGCAAGCAGTCGCCCTCCATCATCTTCATCGACGAGATCGACAGCATCGCGCCCAAGCGCGACGAGACTCGCGGCGAGGTCGAGCGCCGCATCGTCGCGCAGCTCCTGACCCTGATGGATGGGCTGGAGCCGCGGCAGAACGTGGTGGTCATCGCCGCCACCAACCGCGTCGATGCGATCGACGAGGCGTTGCGCCGCCCGGGCCGCTTCGACCGGGAGATCGTGATCGGCGTGCCGGACGAACCGGGGCGCCGCCAGGTCCTGGGCATCCACACGCGCGGCATGCCGCTGGCCGACGACGTGGACCTCGATGCGCTGGCGCGTTCCACCTATGGCTATGTGGGCGCGGACATGTCGGCCCTGGCGCGCGAGGCGGCGATGGACGCGGTGCGGCGCATCCTGCCGCAGATCAACCTGCGGGAAGGCATCCCGCCCGAGATCCTGGCCGACCTGCGCGTCTGCCGGCAGGATTTCGAGAATGCGATGAAGCGCATCCAGCCCTCGGCGCTGCGCGAGATCATGATCCAGGTGCCCAACGTCACCTGGGAGGATGTCGGCGGGCTGGAGGAAACGCGGACCCAGCTCCGCGACGGCATCGAGCTGCCGCTGAAGCATCCCGACGCCTTCCGGCGGCTGGGCATCCGCCCGGCCAAGGGCTTCCTGCTTTTCGGCCCGCCGGGCACCGGCAAGACGCTGATGGCCAAGGCCGTGGCGCGGGAGGCGAGCGCCAACTTCATCGCCACCAAATCCTCCGACCTGCTCTCGAAATGGTACGGCGAGTCGGAGCAGCAGGTGAGCCGCCTCTTCGCGCGGGCGCGGCAGGTGGCGCCGACTGTGATCTTCATCGACGAGATCGACAGCCTGGTGCCGGCACGCGGCGGCAGCCTGGGCGAGCCCGCGGTGACGGAGCGGGTGGTGAACACCATCCTGGCCGAGATGGACGGGCTGGAGGAACTCCAGAGCGTGGTGGTCATCGGCGCCACCAACCGTCCGAACCTGCTGGACCCGGCGCTGCTGCGCCCCGGGCGCTTCGACGAGCTGGTCTATGTCCCCGTGCCGGACGAGGCCGGGCGGCTGCATATCCTGCGCATCCAGACCAAGGAGATGCCGCTGGCCAGCGACGTGGACCTGGAGGATCTGGCGAAGCGCAGCCAGGGCTTCACCGGCGCCGATCTGGGCGACGTGGTACGGCGGGCGGGGCTGCTGGCCCTGCGCGGGGATATCGCGAGCCCGGCGGTGGGCCGTTCGCAGTTCGAGCAGGCGCTGCGGGAATCCCGCCCCTCGGTGACGCCGGAGATGGAGCAGGAATACGAGCAGCTCCGCCGCAGCCTGAAGCAGCAGGGGCCGCTGGTGCAGCGGCCGCGCATCGGCTTCCAGTTGGACTGAGGTGCGGTCCTGTCCATGGCCCCCCGCCCGGCATCCATGCCGGGCGGGGGCATGGCCTCACGGCTGCAGGCGCCAGCTCTGGATGAAGTCGTGGATGCCGGAGGCGATGAACTGCACGGCGATGCAGGTCAGCAGGAATCCCATGATCTTCGTCATGGCCGTCACGCCGTGCCTGCCCAGAAGCCGGGCGATGCGGAAGGAGGCGGAAAGGATCGTCCAGGCGATGACCAGGGTGATCACGATACCGGCGGCGATCACGACATGGCCCAGGATCATCCGGTCGTGCGGGATCTGCGAGCTGTAGCCCAGCACGGCGGCGATGGAGCCGGGGCCGCTGAGACTCGGCATGGCGAGCGGGGTGAAGGCGATGTCCGGCTGGCCGGGGCGGTTGGCGGTCTCCACCGTCTCCTGCGTCGGGCCGGTTTCGTCCTGGCCGGTGAAGAGCATGCGGAAGCCGAGTGCCAGGATGATCAGCCCGCCCGCGACGCGGATGCCGGGGAGCGAGATGCCGAAGCCCGCGATGATCAACTGCCCGGCCAGCAGGAAGGCGAGCAGGATCGAGGCGGCGTAGATCGAGGCGAGGCGGATCTGCCGCTTGCGCTCGTCCGCCGGCATGGTCCGGGTCAGCGCGATGACCAGCGGGACCGTGCTGAACGGGTTCATGATCGGCAGGATGCCCATCACGACGATGCCGACATAGTAGGGGGCTTGCAGCAGACCCGACATGCCGGCTGTCTTGCCATCATCCCGCATCGCGGCAAGCGCGAAGGCGGGGAGGGGGCCGCGGACCAGCCCTGCGGCGACCGCGTACCGCAACCCGCCCGTGCGGCACGGCGCTCTGTCGCGAGTGGCGATGGAGGGCGGTGTCCGCAGCCTGCCGCCGGGGGTGCAGGTGGAGGTGCCGGCGGGCTTCGCCTGCTTTCCGGACCCGCTGCATCCCTGGCCGCCGCGGAGCTTCGCGGAAAAGGGGTTCAACGTCTCCCGCTATAACCCCCGTGCCACGGGGTGGGCATTTCGCGGCGCTGGAGGCGCCGGATCTGCTGGTGGCGGACCTGCGGGAATGGGGCCGGAGCGGGTGAGGGGAGCCGGCACCGGCCGGCTCCCGGAAGTCGGGCCGCTCAGACCGCCCCGTGCGCCTCGAAGGTCATGGCGTAGACCGAGTGCGAGCTGGCCATGTAGAGCCGATTGTTCTTCGGCCCGCCGAAGACGAGATTCGCGCAGCGTTCCGGCAGGCGGATGAAGCCGATCGCCTTGCCCTGGGGGTTGAAGACCATCACCCCGTCCAGCTCCTCGGACCTGCCGCGCAGCTCGTGGACCTTGCGGCCTCCAACATCGCGCGGCTCGGCCTCCAGCGCCCCGTTGCTGCCCCAGCCGCACCAGAGATTGCCGTCCCGGTCCACCTTGAAGCCGTCCAGCGCGCCCTGGTCGGCGGCGTCGATCAGCTTGGTCTTGCCGGAAAGCGTGCCGTCCGGCTGCACGTCATAGCTCCAGATGCTGCGGTTGGGCGTGCCCTTCCACTCGACGACGTAGAGCTTCTTCTCGTCCGGGGAGAAGGCGAGGCCGTTGGGATTGACCAGGTCGGTGAGGACCGCCGTCAGCTTCCCATCCGTGCCGATACGGTAGACATTGGTGGTCGGCTGCTCCGGCGTGGCGCGGAAGCCCTCCCACTCGCCGTTGATGCCGAAGGTCGGGTCGGTGAACCAGATCGTGTCGTCCGACTTCACCACGATGTCGTTCGGCGCGTTGAGCCGCTTGCCCTGATAGCTGTCGGCCAGGACGGTGATGGAACCGTCCTTTTCCGTGCGGGTGACGCGGCGGGTGACGGAATGCTCGCAGGTGACGAGGCGGCCCTGCCGGTCCCGCACATTGCCGTTCGAGAAGTTGGACGGCGCGCGGAAGACGGTGAAGCTGCCATCCTTCTCGCTGTACTTCATGATGCGGTTGTTGGGGATGTCGCTGCAGAGCAGGTAGCCACCTGCGTCCCCGCTGGCGGGGAAATAGGCCGGGCCCTCGGCCCAGCGCATCCCCGTGGCGACCTGTTCCAGCGTGCTGCTGTAGATCCGGTACTTCGCGAAGCTGGGGTCGAGGACCTGCACCGCCGGATCGGGGTAGCGCTGGTTCGGCGCGAAGGCGAAGGACTGCGCCAGCGCAGGGCGTGCCAGGGCGGCGGTCGCAGCAATGCCGCCGGCGGCCGTCAGCAGGCTGCGTCGTGTGGTGTTCATTCCGGTTTTCCCCCGGCGCCGCGTGCGAATCTGCCGCGGCGCTCGGTCCGCGACCATAATGCCGGTAAGGGGCACGGGCCATGCCGCGCCCCTGTCCGCTCCGGTGGCGTCAGGCCGCCTTGCGTGCGGTGAGGCCCCAATCCTGCAGGAGCTGCACCAGCGTCTCCTGCGCCTCCGGCGTGAGCGGCCAGGCGGCGGGCGGCCGGGCCGGGCCGGCATCCTCGCCCATCAGTTGCAGCGCGGCCTTCACCACGGAAACATTGGCGCCGCCAAGCTCCTGCGCGCGCAGCACCTCGAAGGGGTCGATCGCCTCGATGTTCCCGCGCGCCGCCTCAAGGTCGCCGCGCTCCAGCGCCGCATGGATGGCGACGGAGCGCTCGGGCACGACATTGATCAGGCCGGAGGTGAAGCCGCGCGCGCCGACGCCGTACATCGGCGGCGCCCAGGGCTCGGCCAGGCCGCAGGTCCAGTTCACGCCGAGATGCGCCGTCCGCCGCACGGCCTGGGCCAGCAGCATGACATTAGGGGTGGCCCATTTCACGCCGACGATGCCGGGCAGGCTGGCGAGCTCGACGATGCGGTCGATGCCCATGCTGTCGTTGCGCAGGTAGAGGACGATGGGAAGCTCGCCGGCCTCCGCCACGCGCTGGAGATAGGCCTTGATGCCGCGCGGGGCGCAGAAGGGGTCGGGCGGCTGGTGCACCATCAGCATGTCGGCGCCGGCCTGCTTCGCCACGCGGGCGAGCTTCTCGGCCTCGACGACCGAGCGGCCCACGCCGGCGATCACGGCGGCACGCCCTGCGACCATGCCGGGGACCTCGGCCTGCATGCGCTCGGCCTCGGCGAAGGAAAGCGAGTAGAACTCGCCGGTATTGCCGTTCACGGTCAGGCCGTGGACGCCGGCCTTCGCGGCGCGGGCGATGATGGGCTCCAGCGCCGCCGGCGCGATGGCGCCTTCGCGGTCATAGGGCGTCACCAGGATGCCGGAGATGCCGCGCAGGGCGGTGAGGCAATCGTCCCGGGTGAGTGTCATGTTGTCCTCCTGTTGTGGTCGGGACCGTTCTGGCTGGAGCCGTCCGGGCCGGCGGGAGCGAGGCCATCGGCCATGCCGTCCTCGTTCAGGGCGGTGCTGGCCTGTGGCGGGGCCGGATGCTGGGAAGCCTGCCGCAGCGAGCGCAGCCCATGCGCGCGCATCAGCAGCTCGGCGCGGTCCTGGTCGCCCAGGCGCAGGGCGTCCAGCAATTCGGTGTGCTCCACCAGGGCGCGGGTGAACTCGCCCGGGGCGGCGAGGCTGCGCTGGCGGCCGACCTGATCGTAGCCGCGCAGGGAGCGCAGCGTCGTCTCCAGCATGGCGTTGCCGGCCATGGCGCGGATCATCTCGTGGAAGCGGGTATTGGCCTCGGCGAGGCGGCCGGCATCGCCCGCCCCGGTGGCGGCGCGCATGGCGTCGAGCTGCCCGGCGAGGCGGGCGATGTCCTCGGGCGTGGCATTGCGGGCGGCGAGCCCGGCGACGACGGCTTCCAGGGCGACGCGGATGCGCCCCATCTCCTCCAACTGGCCGGGGCCGAAATCGGCGACAAGCGTGCCGCGCCGCGGCAGGGTGACGACGAGGCCCTCCATCTCCAGCCGCCGCAGGGATTCGCGGACGGGGGCGGGGGAGACGCCGAGGCGGGCGGCAAGGCCGCGCTCGGAGACACGGGTGCGCGGCGCGAGGCTGCCCATGGCGATGGCGTCGCGCAGCCGGCGATAGACACGTTCCGAGAGCGAGGCCGTTTCGCTTTGGGAGAGCGGCTGGAGCGCGTTCATGCCATCTGATATATCAGTATGGCTGGACAATCGCAAGCGCTTCCCGTGCCGGGCCGTTCCAGCCCCGGGCCCGGGCCGTCAGAGAGAGGCGCCGCAGGCCACCGCGCCGCAGGCCGGGGCCAGCACGGCGGTCAGGCGCCGGGCGAGCTCCTCGGTGCGGAAGGGCTTCTGGAGGATCCTGTCCTTGCTCTCGCCCGCCATGGCGGGGGCCTCGGCATAGCCGGTGAGGAACATGATCGGCAGCTGGGGGCGGCGGCTGCGCGCGGCCTGGGCGACCTCCACGCCGTTCATGCCGGGCATGGCGAAGTCCAGCAGCAGGAGGTCGAAGCGGGTGTCGCCGTCAAGCAGGTTCAGCGCCGCGAGGCCGTCATGGGCCTCGACCACGTCATAGCCCAGGTCCCGCAGGGTGAGGGCGGTGATCTCGCGCACGGGTTCCTCGTCATCCACCAGCAGGATGGTCCGGTCGTCCTTTTCCGGCCCCTGGGCCGGGGCGGGTGCAGCCGGGCGCGCCTGGGCGCGGGGCAGGTAGAGATGGATGGCCGTGCCCCGGCCGTGCGCCGTCTCGACCCGTAGCCCCCCGCCGGATTGCTGGACGAAGCCCAGCACCTGGCTCAGTCCCAGTCCGGACCCCTGTCCGACATCCTTGGTGGTGAAGAAGGGCTCGAAGGCCCGGGCCCGGACCTCTGGCGTCATGCCGGTCCCGGTGTCCCGGACCGTGATCGCGACATAATCCCCCGCCGGCGGTTCCTCGGGATGCTCCGGCGGGCCGAGGGTGACGTTGCCGGTGACGATACGGATCGTGCCGGTGCCCTGCATGGCGTCGCGGGCATTGAGCACGAGGTTCACCAGGGCGAGCTCGATCTGGGTCGGGTCGGCCATGGCGAGCCAGGCTTCCCGCCCCACGGGGGCGTCCTGGCCGGTGTCGAGGCGGACGCTGCCGCCGACGGTGGTGCCCAGCAGCCCGGCCATCTCCTGGATCAGCGCGTTCATGTCCAGGGGGCGGGGGTCGAGCCGCTGTCGGCGGGAGAAGGCGAGGAGCTGCGAGGTCAGCAGGGCGCCGCGCTCGGCAGCCAGCCGGACCGCTTCCAGCCGCCGCGCGAGATGGGCGGACGACAGGCCCTGGACAGGGGACTGGCGCTGCAGCAGCCGCAGGTTGCCGAGGATGACGGTCAGCAGGTTGTTGAAGTCGTGCGACACGCCGGCGGTGAGTTGGCCCAGCGCCTCGGCGCGCTGCATCTGCCGGAGCGAGGCTTCCAGCCGGTCATGCTCCTCGATCTGAGCCTGCAGGCGCCGGTTGGCCTCGGAAAGATCGCTGGTGCGCTGCCTGACCAGGCGTTCCAGCGCCTCCTCGGCCTGATGGCTGGCGGTCATGTCGGTGTTGATGCCGGCAAAGCCGAGGAACTCGCCATCGGCGGACAGGCGCGGGGCGGCATCCACCCGCATCCAGTACACCCGCCCGCCCTTGGCCTGCATCCGGATGACGGTCTGGAAGGGCTCACGCACGGCGAAGGCGCGGCCGATCGCCACATCATAGGCGGACAGGTCCTCGGGATGGATCAGCCGGTGCCAGCCTTGCCCCTGCAACTCGCTTGCCGGATAGCCCAGCGTCCGCTCGTGGTGGCGGTTGGTGAAGATGCAGTTCCCATGCTGGTCGGAAAGCCAGATCATGGAAGGGGTGCAGTCGGCGATGCGGCGGAAGGAGGCCTCCCCATCCGCTTCCGCCGCAAGGCACTGGGCCGGGAAGGGCTCCTCCTGGGCTGGCTGGCTTTCGTCGGACGGGTCGCGACGAGTCCCGGAACTGCTCCCTGTCTGGCGGGGCTGGGTCTCCGGCGGCTGGGGGGGCCTTATTCGATCAGACGAGGGCAGGGCCATGATCCAGAGGCGAGAAACGCGGGCAACGTTCTGGACATCATTGTCCGTGAGGGCGGCAAGCTAGGGCCCTGGGGATGCGACGGCAATTGCGGGGCGGCCCGATGGCCCCCTGCTGGGCATCACCCTCGCGTGAAAACGGCAACCGGCGGCGCGCGCTGGCGTGCCACGGCGGCACATGCCAGTTCTGGCGGCCTGCAAGACAGGGGCCGATGCCATGACATCTTCCGAAGCGCTGCGCGGCGCGATCCTGCCGGTCACGCCCTTCGGCCAGAACTGCCTGATCCTCTGGGACGAGGCGACGAAGCGCGGGGCGGTGGTCGATCCTGGCGAGGCCGGGCCGGTGCTCGCCGCCCTGAAGGAACTCGGCGTGACGGCGGAGAAGGTCCTGCTGACCCATGGCCACCTGGACCATGCGGCGGGTGCCGCAGAGGTCGGCGAGACGCTCGGCATCCCGGTCGAGGGACCACACGAGGCCGACCGTTTCCTGCTGGACGGGCTGGCGCAGTCGGCGGCGCAGTACGGCTTCCCGGGTCGGCCGGTGGTGCCGGACCGCTGGCTGGCCGAAGGCGACACGGTGGAGGTCGCCGGGCGCCGCTTCGAGGTCCTGCACTGCCCCGGCCACACGCCGGGCCATGTGGTGTTCTTCGACCCGGCCGCGCGCTTCGCCGTGGTGGGGGACGTGATCTTCCGTGGCTCCGTGGGGCGGACGGATTTCCCCTATGGCGACGGTCCGGGGCTGGTCCGGGTGATCCGGGAGAAGCTCTTCCCGCTGGGTGACGACGTGAGCTTCCATTGTGGGCACGGGCCGGGCGGGATGCTGGGCGAGGAGCGGCGCAGCAACCCCTATGCCGGGGAAAGGGCGGAGGGGTGAGCGGGAAGGAGCCTGACATCGTCCGGACCGGCAGCCGGCTGGTCTACGAGAACCGCTGGATGCGGCTGCGCGAGGATACGGTGCGGCGGCGCGACGGCTCGCCCGGTCTCTTCGGCGTGGTCGAGAAGACCGACTTCGTGACCGTGGCCGCGGTCGAGGATGGCATGGTCCATATGGTCGAGCAGTTCCGCTATCCGGTAGGCCGCCGGTGCTGGGAGTTCGTGCAGGGCATGTGGGAATACGCGCCCGGCACCGACCCGCTGGAACTGGCGCGGGCCGAGCTGCGGGAAGAGACGGGGCTGCGCGCGGCGGAGATGCGCTATGCCGGGCGGCTCTTCCTGGCCTACGGCTTCTGCACCCAGGCGAACCATGTCTTCCTCGCCACCGGGCTCACGCCGGGCGAAGCGGCGCTGGAGGTGGAGGAGCAGGACCTGGTGACGCGGGCCATGCCCCTGGCGGAGCTGGAGGCGATGATCCGGGACGGCATGATCGAGGACCAGTCCACCGTGGCGGCCTTCGGGCTCCTGCGGCTGAAGGGGATGCTGTGAGGCTGCCGCTTGGAACCCCGGGCGGAAGACAGGACCCGGTTCCGTAACCCCGGGTGGATCATGCATGCCGTCGCGCGCGCCCGGGCTGCGGCGGGTGCCTGCCCGGCGGAAATGTTCACCCGATTGCAACAGGCCATCCCGGCGCATCCTCGCTACAGCGGTCCTCGACTGTCACACCTGGGGGACCGATGTCCGACACCATCCTCCGGGGCGCCGGGGGGGCACTCACCTCCCCGCGTCCGGATCTCGACCGCAAGCCGCATGCCTTCGGGGCCATTGCCTTCATCCTCGTGTTCGCCGGCGGGCTCGGCTATGCGGCCTTCAGCATCGCGCAGGACATGCGGAGCGTGGGCGAGCACGGCCTGGCGACCGGCGCCCTCGTCATGCTCGGCCTGGCCCTGGTGATCGCGCTGGGCTTCGAGTTCGTGAACGGCTTCCACGACACCGCGAATGCCGTGGCGACCGTGATCTACACGCACAGCCTGGCGCCCCTGACGGCGGTGGTCTGGTCGGGCTTCTGGAACTTCCTGGGCGTGCTGACCTCCAGCGGCGCGGTCGCCTTCACCGTCGTCACCCTGCTGCCGGTCGAGCTGATCCTGCAGGTCGGCAGCACCGCGGGCTATGCGATGATCTTCGCCCTGCTGCTCGCCGCGGCGATCTGGAACCTCGGCACCTGGGCGATGGGCCTGCCCAACAGCTCCTCGCATGCGCTGATCGGCTCGATCATCGGCGTGGGCCTCGCCAACCAGCTCCTGGCGCCGGCCGGCTCCGCCACCTCCGGCGTGGACTGGAACCAGGCGGTCAATGTCTTCGAGTCCCTGCTGTTCAGCCCGCTCATCGGCTTCGTGCTGGCGGCAGTGCTGCTGCTGGCGATGCGCTTCGTGGTGCGCAACGAGGCGCTCTACCGCGCGCCGGAGGGCAACAAGCCGCCGCCGGTGGCGATCCGCGCGCTGCTGATCGCCACCTGCACCGGCGTCTCCTTCTTCCACGGCAGCAATGACGGGCAGAAGGGTATGGGCCTGATCATGCTGATCCTGATCGGCGCCGCACCGACGGCCTATGCGCTGAACCGCGCCACGCCGGACAGCGCCACGCCGGCCTTTGTCGAGACGGCGCAGCGGGCCAGCGGCATCTTCGCCAGCCATGCCGGCGGCGCCCCGAGGCCGGAAAGCGCCGCCGCCGCGCGCTCCGTCGTCGGCGACGCGCTGAAGGTGCGCGAGGTCAACCGGCCCGAGGTCTATGCCGCCCTGGCGGTGCTGACCCAGGATATCGGGCGGCAGGTGCAGGGCTACGGCGCGGTGCGGCTGGTGCCCGCGGCGGCGACGCCGAACGTTCGCAACGACATGTACCTCGCCTCCGACGCGGTACGGGTGATGGGCGCGCATCCGGCGGGCTTCGGTGATGAGGAGGTCGCGGCGCTGAAGTCGATGCGCGGTCTGCTCGACGAAGGCACCAGGTTCATCCCGACCTGGGTGAAGGTCACGGTCGCGCTGGCGCTGGGCCTCGGCACCATGGTGGGCTGGAAGCGCATCGTGGTGACGGTGGGCGAGCGGATCGGCAAGACGCACCTGACCTACGCGCAGGGGGCCTCGGCCGAGATCGTGGCCATGGGCACGATCGGACTGGCCGATGCCTACGGCCTGCCGGTCTCCACCACCCATGTCCTGTCCAGCGGCGTCGCCGGCACCATGGTGGCCAATGGTTCGGGGCTGCAATGGGCGACGGTGCGGAACCTGGCGATGGCCTGGGTGCTGACCCTGCCGGCCGCCATGGCCATCGCCGGCGGGCTCTACGTGCTGCTGCGCCAGGTCTTCTGACGGCGCGGCCCCGGCGGCCCGCGCCGTCGGGGCCTCACCGCATCGTCATGGCCAGGGCGCGGCGGTTTCATGCTTGAGGGGCACCGAAGAAGGATGAGCCGGGAATCCTCCGTCATGCCGATACGCCTTGCCGCCGCCGCGATGCTGGCCGGCCTTGCCGCCATGGCCGCCGCCCCGTCCGCGGAGGCGCAGGAGGCCGCCGGGACGGGCTGCAAGGCGCGGGATGGGGCCGATCAGGGCGGCAGCCTGCCGGCGGGCGAGGCGCTGCAGAAGCGGCTGACCCTGTGCCCCGGTGGGGACGAATTCACCATCCGGCCGCTGCTGCGCTTCGACCTCGACGGCGTGTCCTTCTTCGGCCAGGACCGGCCGGGAGGCTTTGATTCCGGCACGCAGGTGCGGCGGGCGCGGCTGGGCGCGGCCGGCAACCTGCCCGCCGGCTTCGGCTACCGGGTGATCTGGGAATTCGGCGGCTATCCGAGCCGGACCAACTTCCTCTACGAGGCGCAGCTCACCTACAAAGTTCAGCAATGGGGCATGGTCCGGGCCGGGTCCTACACGCCGCAGCACCTGCCGGAATATGCCGCCAGCTCCTTCGACCTGCTGTTCCTGGAGCGGTCGGCGATCAGCAACATCGTGGCCGGCCTGGCAACCGGGGATTCGCGGGAGGCGGTGGGCCTGGAGGCGCGTGGCCGGGACTGGAACCTGAGCCTCTACGGCACGGGCGGCACCAGCTCGGCGCTGCACGACCACCGGCAGCGCGGCCTGGCCGGCCGGGCCGTGGCGGTGTCGGGCGAGGGCGGGCTGCTCCATCTGCAGGCGGGGTTCGACGTGGCGGCGCAGTTCGATCCGGGCACCGTGCCGGGCAACGACACGCTGCGGCTGCGCGACTATCCGGAGCTGCGCGGCGACGGGTCGCTGCGCTTCCTCGACACCCGGTCAATGGGCGCGCAGGACGTCTATGCCTATGGGCCGGAGCTGAGCGGCACGATCGGCCCCCTCTATGTCGAGGCGCTCTACCAGCAGATCGTGGTGGACCGCGGCCATGGCGGGACGAGCCGCTTCGACGGCTGGTACGCGCAGGCCGCCCTGCCGCTCTATCCCTGGAACGGGAAGCGGAAGCGCAGCGTGGAAACGGGCACCTGGCGGCGCCCGCCCACCGAGGGCTGGGCCGGCTTCAACGGAAATCCGGGGGCGCTGGAACTGGCGGCCCGCTACAGCACCGTGAACCTGAACGACGGCACCGTGCGGGGCGGCACGCAGAGCATCTGGACGGTGGGGCTGAACTGGTACCTCTCGGAAAACCTGAAGGTGCAGACCCAGTACCAGAACGGCCGGGTCGCCCTGGACGGGCCCGACCGCCTGTTCCAGGCCTGGGCGGTGCGGCTGGCCTTCAACCTCTGAACAGCCGGGGCTTCCCGAGAGGAGGAGGAACCGGCGCGCCACCCCGGCATGCCGGTTTCGCGCTTGCGGTGCTGCGGCCGGGGCGGGAAGAAACCTCCCGTTTCCGTGATGAGGGTGGCGATGTCCGGCGAGGACGAGGACTACGTGTATGACGAGGCCACCGGGGAGTGGCGCCCGGCCAGCGAGATGAAGGCGGCGCAGGCCCGGCAGGAGGTGCGCGACGCTTCGGGCAACCTTCTCGCCGACGGGGATTCCGTCACACTGATCAAGGACCTGAAGGTGAAGGGGGCGAACCAGACCCTGAAGCAGGGCACGGTCATCCGCTCGATACGCCTGACTAACGATCCGGCGGAGATCGACTGCCGCCACGACACGATCAAGGGCCTGGTGCTGCGCACGGAGTTCGTGCGCAAGCGCTGATCATGCCCCGTCCGGGCGGGGCGAAAGGCGCAGTTCGCAGCAGCCCTGGTTGCCCGGCTTCCATGTCCGCGCCGCGAAGCCGATGCCGCTGGCGCCGAAGACGCCGTGATCGGCCCGGCCGGCGATGCGGCAGAGCAGGGCGATCTCCTCCGGCGTCCGCCCGTCCTCCTCCCAGGCCTCCTTCAGCGGGCAACGCTCCACCTGCACGATCAGCGTGCCGTCCGCGGCCTCGCGAAGCCGGTGGGGAAAGAGCCGGCCCCAGTCCGGGCTGGCGCGGGTCAGGAAGGTTTCCGCCACGGCCTGGGGCGTGGGATCGCCGAGCCCGGCGAAAAGGGCCGCGCCCGCCGCCGCGCCCCGCCGCTCGATGGCGAGCGACAGCAGACGCTCGGCCTCCGCCTCCCCATGGGCCTCCCGCAGCGTGGCGAGCAGGTCCCAGTAGAGGCGGCCACGGGCCTTGAAGGCGGCGTCAAGCTCGGCAGCGAGCCTGGCGGCGCGCTCCTCCGGGGCAGGCTCCCGCGCAGGCAGGGCGGGGGAGGGGATCTCGCGCGATTCGGCCATGGTGCGGAGAAGGCTCGTTCCTGACCGGCTCCGCTGTCCATATGGATTTTCTCCCCCGCCTTGCCTCCGGGAAACGATCTTTTCGCGGTTGCGGAAAGTCGGGGCGCGTGGACAGAGTGCCTCCCCCTTCCAGCAGGAGAGACCCGCATGCTGCAACTCGGCCAGGTCGCGCCCGATTTCGAGGCGGAGACGACGCAGGGGCGTATCCGCTTCCATGACTGGCTCGGCGGTTCCTGGGGCGTGCTGTTCAGCCACCCGAAGGACTTCACGCCCGTCTGCACCACGGAACTGGGCATGACGGCGCGGCTGAAGCCGGAATTCGAGAAGCGCGGCGTCAAGGTGATCGGGCTGAGCGTGGACACGCTCGACCGTCATGCCGGCTGGGATGCGGACATCGCCGAGACGCAGGGCGTGGCGGTGAACTTCCCGATGATCTCCGACCCGGACCGGACCGTCGCCAACCTCTACGGCATGATCCATCCGGAGGCCGATCCCTCGGTGACGGTGCGGACGGTCTTCGTGATCGACCCCAACAGGAAGATCCGTCTGATGCTGGTCTATCCGCCCAGCGCCGGGCGGAACTTCGACGAGGTGCTGCGGGTGATCGACAGCCTGCAGACCACGGACCGGCACAAGGTGGCGACGCCGGTGAACTGGCAGCCGGGCGATCGCGCCATCGTGCTCGCCTCGCTGAGCGACGAACAGGCGAAGCAGCAGTTTCCCCAGGGTTTCACCACGGAGAAACCCTATCTCCGCTGGGTCGAACTGCCGAAGGAGTGATATCTTGAGTCTGCCCGGTCCCGTCGATGGCTTCTGGGGTGCGGTGGGCCGCACTCCGATGATCCGGCTGAAGCGTGCCTCGGAGCTGACGGGCTGCGACATCTTCGCCAAGGCGGAGTTCATGAACCCCGGCGGCAGCGTGAAGGACCGGGCGGCGTTGGGCATCCTGGGCGATGCGGTGGACCGGGGGCTGCTCACCCCCTACCGGCCGGGCACGGTGGTGGAGGGGACGGCCGGCAACACCGGCATCGGCCTGGCGCTGGCGGCGAATGCACGCGGCTGGAGCTCGGTGATCGTGGTGCCGGAAACGCAGAGCCGCGAGAAGATCGACTTCCTGCGCATGATCGGCGCGGATGTGCGGCTGGTGAAGGCGGTGCCCTATGCCGATCCGGGCAACTACGTGCATGTCTCGCGCCGTCTGGCGGAGGAGCTTTCGGCCCAGGGGCCGACCATCTGGGCGAACCAGTTCGACAACCTCGCCAACATGCATGTGCATGAGCGCACCACCGGGGCGGAGATCTGGGACGAGCTGGACGGGCGCATCCATGCCTTCACCTGCTCCTGCGGCACGGGCGGCACGCTGGCGGGCGTGGCCAGGGCGCTGAAGTCGCGTAACCCCGAGATCCGCATCGTGCTGGCCGATCCGATGGGCAGCGCGCTCTATTCCTGGGTGAAGACTGGCCGCCTGCACGCCGAGGGCAGTTCCGTTACAGAAGGGATCGGACAGGCGGCGCGGGTGCCGGGCAACCTGGAGGGCGCGCCGATCGACGATGCCGTGCAGGTGCAAGACGAGGCCATGCTGGCGGAGGTCTATGCGCTGCTGGCGGAGGAAGGGCTGAGCGTCGGCGGCAGCGCCGGGCTGAACGTGGCAGCGGCGATCCAGGTGGCGCGCGACCTGGGCCCGGGGCACACGGTGGCGACGATCCTCTGCGATGGCGGGGCGCGATACCAGTCCAAGCTGTTCAACCCGGAGTTCCTGGCCTCCAAGGGCCTGCCGGCGCCGCCCTGGCTGCAGGGGTGAAAGGGGCGGGTCCCGGCCGGACCTGCCCTTCGCTGCCGGAATGGAATGTCGCGGGACGGAAGCGCCTTTCCTGCCTCACGTCGGGGTCGTTGCGCAGGCGCGAGATCGGTTGGAAAGAGCCGAAAAAAAGAAAGGCGGCTCCGAGGAGCCGCCAAGTTTAGGGAGGAAACGTCCAAGAAATGCAGCCTCACATCTCAGTGATGCTGCACAGCAAGAATATGAACAGTCCGGTCCGTCCATGCAAGGCCAAACTCGCATCCCGGTGTGCCCGATATGCATTTCCGGGTTGCGGCGGCCGGGGTCTTCTCACCACAGAACATCGCCCACGGGCTGCAAAGGTTTCGGCACGTCCAGCTCGCCGATCGCTTGCAGCAGGTCGATCTCGATGGTCCGGCAGATGGCGTTCAGCGGCACGTCGTTCGGCGTGTTCTCGAAGGGGTCCTGGATGTCGTCGCCGATCTGCTCCATCACCAGCAGCATCAGGCCCACCACCGTGGAGGCGAGTGGGGTGTAGAGGCCCAGGCTCTCCACCAGGCCAAGCGGCAGCAGAACGCAGAACAGGTGGACGAAGAAGCGGGGGTAGAAGGTGTACTGCCGGGGCAGGGGCGTGTTCTTGATGCGCTCCATGCCGCCCTGGGCATTGGCCATGTCCACCATCGTCGCCTCGATGCGGGACTGGCGGATATTGTCCAGCCAGCCGCGTTCCAGCGCATCGCCGAGCAGCCGCGCGGAACCCGTGAGGATGGCGTTGGGCACGTTGTTGAAGCGGTGGAGATGGGCGACCTCCTCCGGCTCCATGTGCCGGGCGAGCTCGTCCCAGCATTCCTGCTTGCGGAGCTGGCAGCGCAGGGCGTGCACATAGGCGACCTGCCGCTGCACCAGCCGGCGCTTCAGCGGCACCGCCTCCGGCGTGTCGGGCAGGAAGGACAGGACCTCGCGCCCATAGGAGCGGGAAGCATTGACCATGGCGCCCCAGAGGGTCCGCGCCTCCCACCAGCGGGCATAGGCGCTGTTGTTGCGGAAGCCCAGGAAGAGCACCAGCGCGGAGCCGAGCAGGGGCAGGGGCAGCACCGGCAGATAGACGCTGAAATCGTGGTGGAGTGTCACATAGGAGACCACGATCAGGACGTCCCAGATCAGGAAGATCACCAGGGGCCACCCCAGCCGGGCCATCATGCGGTGCAGCTGAACGTCCTTCGGAACGATCATGCGGTTCTGTTCTTCTCCGTTGTCCGATGGCCGGGGCAAAAGGTTCCCGGCCCCCGCCGCCATCGCTGCAACGCAGCATGAGACCGGGGGTTGAGCCAAGAATCGGAGTGTTACCGGGGCAACCCCTTCTCCCGGCGAGCGTCATGGTCGCAGCGGATGCCATCCATGCGTGCAGGGGCCGGGAGACACATCGGATGATCGAAAGACGCGGAATGCTCGCCGGCATGGCCTCGGTGGCGGCGGGCCTGCCCCTGGCGGCAGCGCGGGCGCAGGGCGGCAATGGCGGCGGCAACGGCCCCGCCTCGCTGCTGCTGGTGATGGAGAAGAACGCCGGCAAGCTCGCCTTCTTCGACGCGGCGGACGGCACGCGGGTCGGCGAGGTCGCCTTGCCGCCCTATCCGCATGAATTCGTCGTCGATGCGCCGGGGCGCTTCGCCTATGTCGGCCATTACGGCCTGCCCAGCTCCGACAAGCCGGGCGAGGGTGGTCATTCCGTGGTCATGGTCGATCTCGGCGACCGCCGCGTGGTCCGCACCATCGACTGTGCGCCCTTCAACCGGCTGCACGGCATTGGAATGGACAGGCAGGGGCGACTCGGCGTGCTCAGCGAGGGGCGTGATACGCTGCTGATCCTGGAGGACCCCGCCAGGGCGGTGCGGCCCGACCGGCAGGCCGCCACGGGCGGGCGGAAGACGCATCTCTTCGCCTTCAGCCGGAATGGCGAACGCGCCTATGTCACAGGCCTGGAATCCGGCACGGCCAGCCTGGTGCGGCCCTATGACCGGGTCGCGAAGCCGGTGGTCGTGAAGACGGGCCGGATGCCGGAAGGCAACTGCCTGAGCCCGGACGGCAAGGCCTTCTATGTCGGCAACCGGCGGAGCGGGACGGTGAGCGTGCTGGATGCCGAGAGCATGAAGCTCAGGGACCAGCGGGATGTCGGCGGCGATCCGCTGCGCCTCTATGCGCTGCCGGACGGACGGCTGCTGCTCGCGGATCTGGAGCGTGAGAGCATCAGCCTGCTGCGGCCCGACCTGCGCGAGATCTGGCGCCTGCCGCTGGGCGCGAAGCCGAGCGCGGCCTCGCTGCATCCAGGCAAGGCGGTGGCCTTCGTCTCCCTCGCCTCGGACGAGGTGGTGACGGTGGACCTGGAGGCGAAGCGCATCGAGCAGCGGATCAGGACCGGCGCGGGCGCGGACGTGACCCGGCTGCTGCAACAGGGCTGAGGCGCCGGCGCCGACGGATCAGCGCCGGACGAACAGGGCGATCGCCAGGACGATGCAGGCGAAGGCCAGGATGCCGAACATCGCCTGCACGACGGAATAGTTCTCCGCCCCGGCCGCCACGAAGACGGAGGCCAGGCTGCCGCCGAGATAGAGGATCAGCCGGACGATCAGGCCCATGGCGCGGCGTTCCCTTCGCTGGAAGCCGGTCCGGTCCACGCCAACCCGGGGGGTGGGCGCCGGCCGGATTCCGGCGCCGCCAGGCGGCGGGGCCCGGCGGTGCGCGGCGCGGACATCAGCCCGCCTTCGCCTCGCGGCGGCGGCGGGTCAGGATGAACTCCGTATAGCCGTTGGGCTGGGTCGTGCCCTCGAAGACGAGGTCGCACGCGGCCTTGAAGGCGGGACCGTCGAAGCCGGGGGCCATCGGCGTATAGGCCGCGTCGCCGGCATTCTGCTGGTCCACCACGCCCGCCATGCGGCGCAGCGTCTCCGTCACCTGTTCCTTCGTGGTGACGCCGTGACGCAGCCAGTTGGCGATGTGCTGGGCGGAGATGCGCAGCGTGGCGCGGTCCTCCATCAGCGCGACATCGTGGATGTCCGGCACCTTGGAGCAGCCGACGCCCTGGTCCACCCAGCGCACGACATAGCCGAGGATGCCCTGGGCGTTGTTGTCCAGCTCCGCCTGCACGTCGGCGGGCGCCCAGTTGGTGTCCCTGGCCAGCGGCACGGTCAGGATGTCCGACAGCTTCGCGCGCGGCCCGCCGGCGGCGATCTCCTTCTGCCGCTCCATCACGTTCACCTGATGGTAGTGCAGGGCATGCAGCGTGGCGGCGGTGGGGGAGGGTACCCAGGCGGTGTTGGCGCCGGCCTTCGGGTGGCCGATCTTCTGCGTCAGCATCTCCGCCATGGCATCGGGTGCGGCCCACATGCCCTTGCCGATCTGCGCCCGGCCCGCGAGGCCGCAGGCGAGGCCGGTGTCCACGTTCCAGTCCTCATAGGCCTTGATCCAGGGCTGGGCCTTCATATCCGCCTTGCGGACGACGGCGCCGGCCTCCATGGAGGTGTGGATCTCGTCGCCCGTACGGTCGAGGAAGCCGGTGTTGATGAAGACCACCCGCTCCTTCGCCGCGGCGATGCAGGCCTTCAGGTTGGCGGTGGTTCGCCGCTCCTCGTCCATGATCCCGATCTTGAGGGTGTTGCGCGCCATGCCGAGGATGTCCTCGACCCGGCCGAACATCTCGACGGCGAAGGCGACCTCCTCCGGCCCGTGCAGCTTGGGCTTCACGATATAGACCGAGCCGGCGCGGCTGTTCATGCGGCGCCCGTCCGGGCCGATGTCATGCAGGGCGATGGCACCGGTGATCAACGCATCGAGCATGGTCTCGGGCACCGGCTGGCCGTCCAGCGTCACGGCGTCCGTCAGCATGTGATGGCCGACATTGCGCACCAGCATCAGCGAGCGCCCCGGCAGGGTCAGCGTGCCGCCATCCGGCGCGGTCCAGCTCCGGTCCGGGTTCAGCCTGCGGGTGACGGTCTTGCCGCCCTTCTCGAAGCTCTCGGCGAGGTCGCCCTTCATCAGGCCGAGCCAGTTCCGGTACACCACCACCTTGTCGGCGGCATCGACGGCGGCCACGGAATCCTCGCAGTCCTGGATGGTGCTGACCGCGGATTCCAGGATCAGGTCGGAGATGCCGGCGGCATCGTCCCTGCCGATCGGGCTGGTGCGGTCGAAGACGATCTCCAGGTGCAGCCCGTTCCGGCGCAGCAGCACGGCGCCGGGCGAGGCGGCATCGCCGGAATAGCCCACGAACTGCGCGCGATCGCGCAGCGCCGTGGCCGTGCCGTCCTTCAGCGTGACGGCCAGCCCGCCATCCTTCACCGCATAACCCCTGGCCTCGGCATGGCTGCCCTGGGCCAGCGGCGCGGCCTCGTCCAGCGCGGCGCGGGCGCGGGCGATCACCTGGGCGCCGCGGGCGGGGTCGTAGCCCTTCTGCTTCGGCCCTTCCTGCGGAATGGCATCGGTGCCGTAGAGCGCATCGTAGAGGCTGCCCCAGCGCGCATTGGCGGCGTTGAGCGCGTAGCGGGCGTTGTTCACCGGCACCACGAGCTGCGGCCCGGCGATGGTGGCGATCTCCGGGTCCACATTCGCCGTGGAGACCTGTACCTCGCCCGGCGGGTCGAGGAGGTAGCCGATCCCGCGCAGGAAATCCTCATAGGCCGCCGCGTCGATCGGCTTCGCCGGATGCGCGCGGTGCCAGGCATCGACCTTGGCCTGGATCTCGTCGCGCTTCGCCAGCAGCGCGGCGTTGCGGGGGGCGAGGTCGCGCAGCAGGGATTCCATCCCGGCAAAGAAGGCATCCGGCGCGACGCCGGTGCCAGGCAGGACTTCCTTGACCAGGAAGGCTTCCAGTTCGGGGGCCACCCGCAGGGCGCTGCTCGCCGCCATGACCTGTTCCTCCGGAGATATGTGATCCTGGCTTCGGAGATAGCCGCCTTCGGGATGGCGGGCAAAGGGGCAGGGATGCCTTGCCGGGCGGCGCGCCGCCCGGGGCGGGCCAAATCTGCGACATTTCGCGGGCCGGGAGGGGTTGCGGCACCCTGCGGGCGGGCGGAGGCTGCCGCGCCGAAGGAGCGCCATGCCGATGTCCCAGAACCCCTCCCCGGGCCTTGCCGACTACCAGCCCAGGCCGCACCGCACCCAGAACTGGGAGGTGACCAAGCCCTCCGCGCGCGGCAAGCGCGGCATGGTGGTGTCGCAGAGCAAGGCGGCGGCCGAGGCGGGCGTGGCGGTGCTGGAGGCCGGCGGCAACGCGGCCGATGCGGCGGTGGCGGCGGCCTTTGCCCTGGCCGTGGTGGAGCCCTGGAACAGCGGCCTGGGCGGCATCGGCTTCGGCCTCGTGCACCGCGCCGGGGCGGAGAATGCCGAGGTGGTGGATTTCGGCCCGGTGGCGCCGAAGGGGGTGGACCCCGCCGCCTACAGGCTCACCGGCCGGCTGAAGAAGGACTTCTTCACCTGGCCGGAGGTGGAGGGCGACCACAACATCCATGGGCCGCTCTCGGCCCTGATCCCCTCCTCGGTGGCGGGGTACGACCTGCTGCGCGAACGCTTCGGCACGGGGATGCCGCTGCCGGAGCTGCTCGGCCCGGCGGTGGCGCTGGCCCGGCGCGGGTTGCCGCAGGACTGGTTCACGCTGATCAAGGTGGCGGCCTCGGCGAGGATCATCCGGCTCTATCCGGAAAGCGCACGGATCTACCTGCCGGACGGGCTGCCGCCGACGCCGCCCTACCAGGGCAATCCGGGCTTCTTCCGCCAGGGCAATCTCGCCGAAACGCTGGAACGGCTGCGGCGGCACGGGCTGCGCGACTTCTACGAGGGCGGCGTGGCGGCTGACCTGGCGGCGGACCTGCGGGAGGCCGGCAGCTTCGTGTCCGCCGCCGACCTGGCGGAATGCCGCGCCACGCTGCGGCCCGCTTCGGTGCTGGACTGGCGCGGGCGCTTCCGCGTGCAGTCGGCGGGCGGGCTGACCGCGGCGCCGACCCTGGCGGCGGTGATGCGGCAGATGGCCGAGGTCCGGCCAGGCAGCGCGCCGGACGCGGCCTGGTACGCCGCCCTGTCGCAGGCGATGCGCGATGCCTATGCGGAGCGGCTGACCAGCCTGGGCGCCGCGAACCCGCCGCCGGAGCCGGCGGAGACCTGCACCACGCACCTGACCGCGACGGATGCGGAGGGGAACATGGTGTCGCTGACCACGACGCTGCTCTCCTCGATGGGCAGCCGCATGGTGCTGCCGAAGACCGGCGTGCTGATGAACAACGGCATGATGTGGTTCGACCCGACGCCGGGCTCGGCCAATGCGATCCGCCCCGGGGCGCGGCCGTTGTGCAACATGCTGCCGCTGACGGTGTCCGAGGCAGGCAAGGCCGGGCCGGTGATCGCCGTCGGGGCCTCGGGCGGGCGGCGCATCCTGGCCAGCGTGTACCAGATGCTGGCCTGTTCGCTGGATTTCGGCATGGGCCCGGAAGAGGCGGCGGCGATGCCGCGCATCGACGTCTCCAGCCCCGACGCCACCAACGCCGATCCGCGCCTGCCTGCCGCCGTGCTGGAGGCGCTGGCGGCCCAGGGCGGGTTGGAGCTGGTGGAGCACGCCACCCTGCCGGTGAACTATGCCTGCCCGAACATCATCCGCTGGGAGGATGGCGAGGCGGTGGGAGTGAGCGACGTGATGTCGCCGAGCTCCGGCGCCGTGGCGGCGGGCTGAGCGGCGTCCGGGGGAGGGGTGGCCTCCCCCGGAGAGGCTCCTTGCGTCAGGCCGGGGTGGCGGCGTTCTCCAGGCAGTGGCGCGCCACCTGCTCATGCGTCAGGAAGCAGACACCCTCGAAGCCCTTGATGTATTCCACCAGCCGGTCGAGCAGCGCGATGCGCGAGCGGTGGCCGATGATGTGCGGGTGCATGGTGAGCAGGAACAGCCCGCCCTCGGCATAGGCGCCGTCGAACTCCGCCTTGAAGATCTCCTCCACGGCGGAAGGCGGGGTATAGGGGCGCAGGCCGCTGAAGCGCTGGAAGTTCAGGTAGGGCGCGTCGTCCTTGATCCATTCCGGCGGCAGCTCGACGATGCCGGTGGGGATGCCGTCGGCGACGATCTCGTAGGGGTCGTCATCGGCCATCAGGCTGCTGTCGTAGAGCAGGCCCATCTCCCGGATGATGTCCATCGTATCGACCGAGAAGTCCCAGGAGGCGGTGCGGATGCCGACCGGGCGGCGGCCGGCGGTCTTCTCCAGCACATCCGCCGCGCGCATGGTCAGGTCGCGCTCCACGCTGGGGGGCAGAGTGGTGTTCGCCTCGTGGATCCAGGAATGGATGCCGATCTCGTGGCCTTCCCCGGCCAGCGCGCGCACCTCCTCCGGATAGATCAGCGCCGAGACCGCCGGGTAGAAGAAGGACGCCTTCACCTCGTAGCGTTCCAGCAGGGCGCGGATGCGGGGAATGCCCCGGCGGCTTCCGTACTGCCCCTGGCTGATGCGCATCGGGCTCTCGTCGGAGTCGCGCAGCGGCGTGGTGTCGTGGTCCGCGTCGAAGGAGAGGGCGACGCAGCAACGGGCCCCGCCGGGCCAGGAGGCGGGCGCCAGGGAGCGGCCGGCGCGGGCGCGGTCCACCATCCTGCGCCAGGTCGGCTCGGGCCATTCCCAGGGCTTCAGGGGCTGGTCGCTCATCGTGTCACCTCTTGGCTCGGGGGCGGGCCGGCACGAGAGAACCGGCGGGCGCCCGCGTCAACACCCCGCCGCGCGGCGAAGGCGCGGCTGGCACGCCGATTGCTCAAGAGGTACGGCATTGCAACCGCGCGCAGCGCCGTCGAGGGAGCCGTCCCATGGATATCGGTGTCTTCATCCCGATCAACAACAATGGCTGGATCATCTCGGAAACCTCGCCGCAATACATGCCGAGCTTCGATCTCAACAGGCGCGTGGTGCAGAAGGCCGAGGGCTATGGCCTGGATTTCGCGCTCTCGATGATCAAGCTGCACGGCTTCGGCGGCAAGACGGAGTACTGGGACTACGGGCTGGAAAGCTTCACGCTGATGGCAGGCCTGGCCTCGGTGACGAGCAGGATCCGCCTTTTCGCCTCGACCGCGGTGCTGACCCTGCCACCGGCCATGGTGGCGCGCATGGCGGTGACGATCGACAGCATCTCGGGCGGCCGCTTCGGCGTGAACATCGTCTCCGGCTGGCACAAGACCGAGTACAGCCAGATGGGCCTCTGGCCGGGCGACGTGCATTTCGGCCGCCGCTACGACTACAGCACCGAATATGTGACGATCATGAAGGAGCTGTGGGAGACCGGGGAGTCCGACTTCAAGGGCCAGTTCTTCCAGATGGACCACTGCATGCTCAAGCCCTCACCGCAGGTGCCGATCAGGCTGGTCTCGGCCGGGCAGAGCGACCGCGGCATGGAGTTCGCGGCGCAGTACTGCGACTACAACTTCATCCTGGGGGAGGGCGTGAACGAGCCGCGCAAATGCGCGCCGCTGCCCGCGCGGATGCAGGCGGTGGGCGAGAAGGCCGGGCGCGACGTGGGCTCCTACGTCCTCTACATGCTGATCGCCGAGGAGACCGAGGAGGAGGCCTGGGCGAAGTGGGAGCTGTACCTCAAGGGCGCCGACAAGGAGGCGCTGGCCTACATGTTCGGCCGCGCGGCGGACGACAAGGATGCTTCCGGGACCTCCATGGCCGCCTCGGTGCTGCGCTCGGCCAGCGGCGTCAACTGGAACATGGGCACGCTGGTGGGCAGCCATGAACAGGTGGCGAGGATGCTCGACGATGCGGCGGGGATGCCGGGGGTGAAGGGGCTGATGCTCACCTTCGACGACTTCATCGAGGGCATGGACAAGTTCGGCCAGAAGATCCAGCCGCTGATGCGGAGCCGGGCGAAGGTGCTGGAAAGCGTCTGAGGCACGCTTCCCCGGGGTCCGGCCTGTCCGGCTCCGGGGCCCGCCGGTGGCGGTCAGGGCCCGGCCCGTTCCGCCCGCCAGGGCCGCCTTCCCAGGCCGGTGAAGAAACGCAGCAGGTAGCCGTCCGGATCGGCCAGGACGAATTGCCGGTTGCCGGCCTCGGTGTCGTCCTGGCGGTACCAGCGCTCCTCCAGCGGGATGACGATGCCGAGATCCGAGGCCAGGACGCGGTCATGCAGCGTGTCCACGTCGGGGATCTCGATCTGCAGGTTCATGCCGCGGCCATAGGGATGCTCCAGCGGCGCGGTGCGGAAGCGGCGGCCGGGACCGGCGGCTTCCTCCAGCATCAGGTGCACCGGGCCACGGATGAGATAGGCGAAGCGTTCCTCGGGCCGAGCCACATGGCAGCGGAAGCCGAGGATGTCGCAATAGGCGGCCAGGGAGCGGCCGAGATCGGCGACGTCGAGTTCGGGAACCACGGGGGGCGGGCGAAAGGACATGCGGGCAGCCTAGCAGGCGGGCCGGGCCGCCGCAGCCTTCCCCGGCACGGCATCCAGGCGGCCACTGGCATACGCGCCACTGCCATACCGGACGTGGCCTATCCCTGCGGCGGGCGTGGGAGCAGGATGCGGCCGCGATGGTGACAGCGATGACGACCAAGACCGATCCCGCGCTGCTGAGCGCCGAGGAGCTTCTCGCGCTCTATGCACGCCGGGCGCTCAGCCCCGTCGAGACCCTGAAGGCGGTGACCGAACGGGTGGCGCGGTACAATCCCTGGGTGAACGCCTTCGCGGCGCTGAACCCGCGCGCCCTGATGCAGGCGGGGGAAAGCGAGGCGCGCTGGGCCGCCGGGCGGCCGCTGGGGCCGCTGGACGGCGTGCCGGTGACGGTGAAGGACCTGCTGAACGTGGCGGGCTTCCCGACCCGGCGCGGCAGCAAGATCACCGACGCCACCCCGGCGCCGGAGGACGCGCCCGCCGTGATGGGGCTGAAGGCGGCGGGGGCCGTCATCCTGGGCAAGACCACCACCACGGAATTCGGCTGGAAGACGCCGGGCGACTGCCCGCTGCACGGCATCACGCGCAATCCCTGGGACCCGCGGCGGACGCCGGGCGGCTCCTCCTCCGGCGCCGGGGCGGCCGGGGCGGCCTGCTTCGGGCCGCTGCATGTCGGCACGGATGCCGGCGGCTCGATCCGCATCCCGGCGGCCTATTGCGGGCTGGTGGGGGTGAAGCCGAGCCATGGCCGGGTGCCGCAATGGCCGCACAGCGCCTTCGGCAGCGTCTCCTGCGCCGGGCCGATGACGCGCAGCGTGCGCGACGCGGCGCTGATGCTGAGCGCCATGGCGCGGGCCGATGTGCGCGACCCCTTCTGCCTGCCCGATGAGCCGCGTGACTGGCGCCAGGGCATCGAGGGCGGCGTGCGCGGGATGCGGGTGGCGGTGATGCGCCGCCCGGGCTTCGACGCGCCGCTGGATGCGGATGGCGAGGCCATGCTGCAGCAGGCGGCGGACTGGCTGCGGCAGGAAGGCGCGCTGGTGGAGGAAGCCGATCCGGGCTTCCCCGACACGCGTGAGGGCTTCGGCCGCGTCTGGGGCGTGGCGCTGGCGCGGATGGTGTCGCTGACGCCCGAGGCCAAGCGCGGGATGCTGGATTCCGGGCTGGAGGAGGTGGCGCGCCGCGAGGGCGGGACGAGCGCCATCGATTTCCTCGGGGCCGAGGTTGCGCGCACCCAGGCGGCGCATGCGGCGGGGCAGTTCCACCTGCGCTACGACCTGATCCTGGCGCCCTGCACGCCGACCGCGGCCTTCGCGGCGGATCAGCCGACGCTGCACCCCACCCAGGCGCTGTGGCGCGACTGGGCGCCCTGGACCGCCGTGTTCAACCTGACGCGGCAGCCCGCGATCAGCGTGCCGGTGGGTCTGGATGCCGAGGGCATGCCGCGCGCCGTGCAGGTGGCGGCAGCCCAGGGGCGGGACGATCTGTGCTTCCGCGCGGCGCGGGCGATCGAACGGGCGGCGGGCTTCCCGCTGGCCGATCCCGACCTGGCGGCGAAGGCACCGCGCGTCTGAGGACAGGCCGGGGGTGCCCCCCCCGGCCACACCTCATTTCGGCATCCCGCAGGCGAAGCTCGCCGCCTCGTCGGGATTGCCCTTGCCGTCATAGGTGGCCACCTGCGGATAAGGGCAGAGCGGCCGTCTGCGCGCGATGCGGTCGCCGGCACGCTGGGCGGCGGGGATGCTGTCCGGCGCCTTGCCGGCCTCGACCCATTCGACCAGCGAGGTCATGGCGTCGAAACTGTCCGTGCCGAAGCCGCCGCGGCAATGGAACATGCCGGGCACCATGAAGAGGCGGAAGAAATCCGGCGTGGAGGCGCCGTTCCTCGCCATGGCCTTCTCGTAGTACTCCACGCTCATCAGCGGCGTCAGCGCCGTGTCGGCCCAGCCATGGTACATGATCAGCTTGCCGCCGCGCCGGCGGAAGCCGGAGAGATCCGTATCGGTGGCGTTGACCAGGCCGCGCACGGCGGACATGCGCGCCGGGTCGCGGGCGAAGTCGAAGCTCGCAGGCTCGAAATCCGGGCGCGGCTTCCCGAAGGCCATGTTCTGCATGAAGGTCATGGCATATTCGAACTGCCGCGAGGGCTGGCCGGGCAGGGGGATGATCCAGCGCGTCCAGCCGCCCGCGGAATCGGTGCCGCCGGGCAGGCTGGGGCCGCTGGCCTCGGAACCCACGGGGAAGCCGTGGAAATAGGGCGTGCCATCGGGCAGGCGGATGCCGGTGTTGATGGCGGAGATGGCGCGGGCCTGCGGCGCGGTCAGGCAATCGTCGCCATCCTGGCCCGCCGCGCACTGCTTCACGTCGCGCGCCGGGTCGAAGTCGCAGCGGCGCGGATCGGCGAGGAGCCCGTCCTTCAGCCCGTCGGCGGCGTCGCAGCGCGCCATCACCGCCTGGGACACGGTGCCCATCTTGGCGGGGGTCAGGCCGCTGCCGCGCAGGGCGCGGTCGTTCCAGACGTAGTTCACCATGGTATCGACGAAGTTCGAGACCGGCGCGCCGGCCAGGATGCCGTCGAAGTCGTCCGGGAAGCGCTGCGCCGAGATCAGCCCCTGGCGCCCGCCGGTGGAGCAGGCATCCCAGTAGGAATAGGCGGGCGGGCGGCCGTAATAGGCGGCGGTGGCGCGCCTGGCCTCCTCGACGGTGCGGTGCACGGCGCGGAAGGCATAGTCCACCATCTTCGCGGTGCTGCCGGCGAAGCTGCCCAGCGGCTCGCGCTCCGCGTCATGGCCGGTGTTGTTGCTGGCGACCACGAAGCCCCGGCGCAGCGCGGCCTCGCGCGTCTCGCGCCGCGCAGGGGCGTCGAGGTCCTCGCCAGCATAGCCGCCATTGCCGAACATGTAGAAGCGGCGGTTCCAGTGTTCCGGCAGGTTCACCTCGAACTGGATCTCCGGCGCGATGACGCCGCGCAGGCGGCAATAGGCGGGAATGTCGCCCGAGGCCGGGAGGCTGGTGGCCGAGGTGATGGTGACCTCGCCGCCGGAAAGTCCGGCACGCAAGCTGTCGCAGCCCTGCTGCGGCTGTTGCGGCGCCAGCGTATAGGGCACGCCGGACTGCGCGGCGCGGGAGAAGGTGCCGGTGCCCGCGCTTTCCGAGATGCCGCGCACCGCGTCCGATGGCTGCTGCGGCGCCGGCTGGGCGGCCAGCGGCGCGCCACCCAGCAGCGATGCGGCGATGGCCAGGCGGAGCCCGGTCCTGCGTTGCGTCATGCTCTTGCTTCCTCTCCGAACGGGCGGGCGGATTCGGTCCGCCGACGGCGGGAAGGCTAGCCCGCGCGCGCCGGAAGCGTGAATCGCGGGCCCCGGGGAAACTGCCTGTCCCCGGGGCCGGCGATGGCGCGGCGCCTCGCTGCCGGGCCGTCCTTCTGCTAGGACCGCAGGCCGCGCAGTCGAGGAGAGCGAGCATGTCCGCCGATGGCACCGAGGCCTGGGTCCTGGATTGGCTGCAGCAGCATGAGGCCGCGATGGCCGCGCTGCTGGAGGCCATGGTCAACACGGATGGCGGCTCCTACGACAAGCCGGGCGTGGACGCGGTGGGCGCCATCGTCCGCCACTTCCTGGCGGAACACGGCATCCCTGTGGAAACGGTGCCGGGCGAGCGCTTCGGCGACTGCCTGCGTGCCATGGTCGAGGCTGGCGAGGGCGCCGTCGTGGCGAGCGGCAACCGGCAGCGCAACATCCTGCTGATGGGGCACCGCGACACGGTCTTCCCGAAGGGCGAGCCGCAACGCCGGCCCTTCCGCATCGAGGGCGGCCGCGCCTATGGGCCGGGCGTGGCCGACATGAAGGCCGGGCTGGTGATGAACATGTTCGTGCTGGCGGCCTTCAAGGCGGTGGGCGGCGCGCCGGGTCCGCTGGTCGGCCTGTTCACGGGCGACGAGGAGATCGGATCGCCGGAAGGACGGCCGGTGATCGAGGCGGAGGCGCGCAACGCCCGCGTCGTCTTCAACAGCGAGCCGGGGCGGCCCACCGGCAACGTGGTCACGGGGCGCAAGGGCGGCGTCTTCATGGTGATGGACATCGAGGGCCGCGCCGCGCATTCCGGCGGCAACTTCGAGCTCGGCATCAGCGCCATCGGCGAGCTGGCGCGGAAGATCGTGGCGATCCATGCGTTGACCGACCTGGAGCGCGGCATCACGCTGAATGTCGGGCTGGTGAGCGGCGGCCAGAGCGTGAACACCGTGGCGCCGCATGCGCAGGGGCAGATCGACCTGCGCTATGTCGATCCGGCGGACCGCGAGGAGATCATGGGCAAGCTCCACGAGATCATCGCGACCTCCTACGTGCCTGGCACGAAGGCCACCCTGACCATCAAGGGCGAGTTCCTGCCCCTGGTGCAGGACGCGGCGGCGAAGCGGCTCTTCGACGCCTATCGTGGCGCGGCAGCGGAAACCGGCTTCCAGGTGGAGGGCGAATTCGCCGGCGGCTGCGCCGATAGCGGCTTCACCGCCGGCGTGGGCGCGCCGACGCTGTGCTCCGTGGGGCCGGTCGGCGGGCTGGCGCATAGCCCGGAGGAGTATCTGGAGATCGGCAGCATGGTCCCGCGCGCCCAGGCCCTGGCGCTGGCGATCCTGGGGCTGGAGAAGGCCGGGCTCTGAGCCCCGGCCACAGCCACGTGGCCGGGCCGACGTTGCACCGGCATGAAGCGGAGACGAACGTCATGAAGTGTCGGACAGGGCTTCCCCTTGCCGGGCTGGCATTCGCCCTTCTCGCCGGCTGCGGAGCTGCGCAGGATGGTGGCGGCGCGGCCAGGGAGGCGAATGGCCGGAGCGCGCCCCGGCCTGTGGCGGGCACGGCGGCGGGAGCGGCGGTCGGGATGCCGAACCCTGCCTCCGTCTTCTGCCGCGACCAGGGCGGCACGACGCAGCTCCGGAAGCAGGCGGATGGCAGCGTGATTGGCCTCTGCCGTTTCCCGGATGGCCGGCTCTGCGAGGAATGGTCCTTGTTCCGCAGCGGCGCCTGCCTACCGCCACGCTAGGCTAGCGGACCGGGGCGTTCCGCTGCGTCGGGCGGGGCACGGGGCCGCCCAGGAGCCGGGGCTTTTCCGCCAGCCAGGCTTCGCGGCGCAAGCGGCGGCCCTCCTCCTCGCGCTCGGCCGAATCGCTGCCTGGCAGTGGCCTGGAGCGGCCCATGGTACGGGCATCCTCGGAGAAGAGGTTGCCGAAGCTGCGGTCGAACAGGCTGTCCATCATCGCGGCCGCGGCAGGCGTGCTGAACGCCAGGAGCAGCGGCAGGATCAGGAGGACAGGCATCCGGATCGGGGCCTTCATGAAACGGGTCTCGGGCATCCGGCGGGGCACGGAAGCCTGCCTCGCATGGATACGCGCCGGAGGAAGTGAACCTCTAATACCGGGACCGCGGAGCCGCGACCGGGCCAGCGTACATCTCTGCGTTGTCTTGCGGCCATGGCCCGCCGGAAGACGCGCCGCGTGGCAAGGACCCGCCCGCTCCCGCCAAGCCCTAACCTAGCGGATTCCCTGTTGCAGCAGGGGCGTTGCCTCGGGGCCGCCCGCCTGGGGGCCGGTTCCCGGCGGGCGCTGGAGATGCGCACCCCCCCGGATGTTGTCGGCGGGCGCCCCCTGCTGGCTGAGATCCGGCGCACGATCGGCCTCCAGCATGCCGGCCCGGGTCATCGCATCCGAACGGTTCTGCGGCGCCGCGGTCGGGGGCTGGCGGTTGAGGAGGTCCTTCTGCTGCTCCCGCCGGAATTCCTGGTCCAACTGCTGCTGGGCCTGCCGGGAGGCATCCTGTGCCCAGGCCGCACCGCTCATGGCAGGGCTGGCCAGGCTGGCGGCGAGAACCGCCATGACGACGCGTTTCATGGCCTGATGGTCTTCCTGTTCCGTTTCCTTCGCAACGCATCAGGATGCCCTTTGTTCCCATGACAGTCCGGGAGGACCGTCCTGCATCCGCCGCAGGGCCGTCCGGCGGCGCAAAGGGCGGTGGCGCGCCACGCGGGGGCCGTGCGGCCACTTTGGCTGGCCTGACGGTGCAGGCCGTTTGCCGAGCCTGTGCCCGCCCCGTGTCAGCGGCGCGCGCCGCGGGGTTGCCAGACCGGTGGTTCGGACGAGCCCACCTGTTCCACGATGCGGCCATAGGCTTCGGGACGGCGATGGGCGGCGAAGTTGAAGATGGTGGTGCGGCCGAGATTGCACATGTCCAGGTCGCAATCCGCCACGATCAGCTCGTCGTCCCAGGAGGTGGCCTGGGCCATGATCTCGCCCTGCGGGTTGCAGATGATGGAATGGCCGAAGAGCTCGTGCCCGTCCTCCACCCCGCCCTTGGCCACGCCGACGCCGAAGCAGGCATTCTGGTAGCAGCCGGACTGGATCGAGAGATGGCTGTGCAGCACGCGCAGGTGGTGCGCCTCGAAGCCGCGCCGGTCCTGGTTGATGCTGGGGGTGTTGTAGCCGAGCATGACCAGCTCGACCTGCTGCAGCCCGAGCACGCGCCAGGTCTCGGGCCAGCGGCGGTCGTTGCAGATCAGCATGCCGATATTCACATCCTGGCCGCCGACCGGGGCGCGGACCACGGGGAAGCCGAGGTCGCCGACCTCGAAGTACCGCTTCTCCAGGTGCTGCACCTGCCGGACCGGGTCGTAGTCCTTGTGCCCGGGCAGGTGGATCTTGCGGTACTTCAGGACGATCTCGCCTGAGGGATGGACGAAGACGGCGGTGTTGAAGCGGCGCCCGTCCGGCGTCTTCTCGGCATAGCCGAGATGGAAGGCGATGCTGTATTTCCGCGCGGCCTCGAAAAGCGGCGCGGTCTCGTTGGAGGGCAGCGCCGTCTCGTACCAGTGGTCGGCATTGGCGATGTCCTCCTCGTACCAGCGCGGAAAGAAGGTGGTCAGCGCCAGCTCGGGGAAGACGACCACCTGGGCGCCGTGCCGGTGCGCGCGCTCCATGAGCCGGACCATGCGGCCAACCGCGATGTCGCGGCCCTCCGCCTTCTGGATGGGGCCGAGCTGGGCGCCGGCCACCGTGATGAGTCGCTGTGACATGGCGCAGGGAGGTACACCCGGCCCCGCCCCGCGCCAATGCTCAGGATGCGGGCGCCGGATCGTCCAGCATCAGCTTCATGCCGCTATGGGTGGCAGAAAGGCCCAGTTGCTCATAGAAGCGGCGGGCCTCGGCCCGGCTGGCATGGGTGGTGAGCTGCATCAGGTTGCAGCCCGCCGCCCGGGCCCGATCGATGGCATGTCGCATCAGCGCCGTGCCCAGGCCGCGCCCGCGATGGGCGGAGGCGATGCGCACGCTTTCCACCTGCGCCCGCATCCGTCCGGTATGCGACAGGTGCGGCAGCAGCATGAACTGCAGGCAGCCGACCGGCTCGCCCGCTTCATCCTCCGCCAGGATCACCGACCAGCCGGGCAGGGCGGCAATGGCGGCGAAGGCCCGCTCATAAGCGGCGGGGAGCGCGGCATCGGCACTGGCCGCCGGCACCTCGCGTTGCACGCCGAAGCCGTCATCGGCCATCAGGCGCACGATGGCGGGCAGGTCGGCGGCGGTGGCGTCGCGGAAGCGGAGCATGGCGCGCGTCACCCTATATAGGTGTCGTGGTTCTGGCGCGGCACGAATCCGCCGGTGCCGGGCTTCGCCAGCACCTCCTGGCCGTCCCAGATGCAGGCGCCGCGCAGATAGGTGGCGGCGACGCGCGCCTTGACCTCGCGGCCGTCATAGGGCGACCAGCGGGCATCCTCGCGGTCGCGGATCTCGGCGGCGTCGAAGGTGAAGTCGCCCCGCTCCAGAACGCAGAGATCGGCATCCGCGCCGACACGGATGGCGCCCTTCTTCGGGAAGAGGCCGTGGAAGCGGGCCGGGCGCTCGGCGCAGTAGAGCGCCATGAGCTGCGGGGAAAGGCCGCGCCCCACCAGCAGCGTGTACATTACCGGCGCGAAGGACTGCATGCCGGTGAGGCCGGCGCCGACGGCGAAGATGTCGCCCTTGTAGACCTTCTTCTCGCGCGGCCAGGGGGCATGGTCGGTGGAGACGTAGGCGATGCGGCCGGCCAGCAACTCCTCCCAGATGCGCTCCACCTCCTCCGCCGTGCGGAAGGGCGGGTTGCACTTGCCGAAGCCTTCCAGCCGGACGAGGTCCTCCTCGGTCATGCAGAGATACTGCAGGCAGGCCTCGCCCGTGGCCTTGCCACCGGCGCGCCGGAAATCCTCCGCCATGCGGAAGCCACGGGCGATCGAGGAATGCGCCATGTGGACATGCGCACCCGTTTCCAGCCCGATCTCGAAGATCTCGCCGTCCGCCATGCTCTCGGCCAGAGGCGGGCGGGTGCGGCAATGCATGATCGGGTCGGTGCGCCCTTCCGCCTTCGCCTGGGCGGTCAGGAACTCGACCATTTCCTGGTCCTCGTTGTGGACGGAGACCATCAGCCCGGTCTTCGCGATCTCCCGGAAAGCCTCGACCATGGTGATGTGGTCGATGCGGGGAAAGCGGTTCTCGTCGTATTCGTAGGTCGAGAGCTTGAAGGAACAGGCGCCCGCCTCGGCCAGGGCGGGGATCACCGCCAACCCGCCATGCTTGCGGATGGTGGCGTAGAGGGCGACATCCACATGCGCCAGCCGCTCCACCCACTCCACCTTCTCGCGGAAGATGCCCGCATCCGTCACCGCGCGCGGCACGTCATAGGGCATGTCCACGCAGGTGGTGACGCCGCCGGCCGCCGCCGACATGGTCGCGCCCTCGATGCCGGGAAAGCCGACAGCGCTGCCGGTGTGCATATGCCCGTCCACCAGCCCCGGCAGCACGAGATCGCCGCGATGATCGGCCACCGCATGGGCGGCGGGCGGCTCGCCTTCGCCGATTCCCGCGATGCGGCCGGCGCTGACGGCCACCCAGCCATCGGCGAGGATTCGGTCGGGAAGCACCAGCTCTCCCCGGATCAGGAAGTCGTAGGTCCGGCTCATCGGGTCTGCCTCTTGGCTGATCGCGTCATCGTGTCTGCGGATGGACATGACGCTAGACCCGTTGCGGCGGAAGCGCGAGAGCGAGGCGCAGCGGGAAGCGCCGGGCCTGTCCCGCTGCCGCGCCGCGCAGGCGAAAGGCCGGGTCGGGCAGTGCCGCGCATGGCCAATGGATCGCCGGATTCCCTTTCGCACAAAGGCAGGAAGCGAAACCGCGCGCGACCGCCGGGGCATGTCGGAGCGTGGCGCGGACCACCTCCGGGATGCGTGCCCTGGGCCCTGTCGCGGGCGTTGCGTCCCAGGCGCGCCAGGGGCGTGACCTGCACCGGCCTGGCGCCGGACGTATCCGCGCCTTGCATCAGGCGATATGCGGCGAAGCGCGCTGGACAGGGTTGCCGCGCGTTTTCGTTGACAAGCATCGGGTGCATCCCGATAGCGTGCGTCACGCGCCATGATTCGCGCGATTCGTCTGAAGCGACGCACGGCTGGGTGTCGGATGCGGCTTCGGCGAAGAGCTTCAGCAGGTGGTGTCGCGGAACGAGGAACGGTTCGAAACCAGGAACCGGAATGGAAGCCGGTGAGGCATCGCGCAACCGGGCAGTTCTCCCCGGTAGGCAGGTTCGGGATGCGACGTCCGGATGCGACCCCAGGTTCCGGGACGATCCGCCGGACAGGGCCGGTGACCTTCGGACCGGCGTTTCAACACATTCCCTTCGCGCGATTTGCAGCCGGAGACGGCATGGCACGTTGCCGTTTCAGGCCAACAGACGACAACCTTCAAAATCCAGCAGGAGACCAGTCATGAGTGAAGATACCGGCGAGAAGGCCCCGCGGGCCCAGGCCATGGCGGTGAGCACCACACGCCGCAGCGCCAGCGCGCGCCGTGGCACGGCCACCACCCGGAAGGCTCCGGCCGCGGCGAAGAAGCCGGCCGCGAAGAAGGCGGCGACCACGCGCACGGCCGGGACAACGAAGCCGGCTGCGAAGAAGGCGTCGACGAGCCGCGCGGCGACCACGCGCACGGCCGCGGCGAAGAAGCCGGCCGCGAAGAAGGCGACGACGAGCCGCGCGGCGACCGCGCGCACGGCTGCGGCGAAGAAGCCCGCCGCGCGGAAGACGGCGACCGCCGCCCGCACCACGA
>NZ_BDLP01000002.1:0-50730 GCF_001950415.1 Roseomonas sp. TAS13 | reverse complement strand
TTCGGCCGCTGCCGACGCCTCGCTCGCGATCACGAGGCCACCGTCGGTTCCGCCGTCGCCTTCTTCACCCTCGCCGCCGCCATGATCCTCGTCCGGCGTCTGGCTCAGCCGTTATGAAACGGGGTCTCAGCGGATACCGATCTGCCGCGCCCCCCGGGTCGCCGCGCCATCGGGGTACGGGACCGGCAGGCCGGGTGGGCAGGCCATTGCAGGTGCTGTTCCAGCCGTGATGGCAGACGGGAGAGAATGAGGGATCACGAAACAATGAATTGATTCGGCGGGATTTTATGGGCGGCATGGCGATATCCCGGCTTGGCAGGCAGGCTCGGCTGACCGGATGCCGGACCCCGCATTCCGGGGATGGCTACAAGATTTGTAGCTCCGGAACCGCTCGTCCGGGGGCCTCTGCCGTCGGTTTCCCCAGGCTGGAGGCTGTTTTCCCCTTCAGGCACTCGATGGCACGCGCCTTGCGCTAGCGACACCACCCGCCCTTGATGAGGCCAGCACGGTGTCCGCAGAGTTCCAGGTCTATATCGACTTCGACGGCACGATCTCCCTCCAGGATACGACCGACCTCCTGCTGGAACGCTTCGCCGACCCGGCCTGGCTGGATGTCGAGGCCGAATGGCTGCGCGGCGCGATCGGCTCGCGCGAATGCCTGCGCCGGCAGGTGGAGCTGCTGCGCCTGACGCCGGAAGCTTTGGACGGCTTCATCGCCTCGGTGCGGATCGATCCCGGCGTGCCGGCTTTCATGGCCTTCTGCCGGGCGCGGGGCCTGCCGGTGACGGTCCTCTCCGACGGGCTGGACCGCGTGGTGTCTGGCGTGCTGCGCCAGGCCGGGCTGGGCGAGCTGCCGGTGCTGGCCAACCGGCTGGAGCGGGTGGGCGCGGAACACTGGGCGTTGCGCTTTCCCCATGCCCGCGCCGAATGCCGGGCTGCATCCGGCCATTGCAAATGCGCCCGCCTTACCGGCCCGGCCGGCCTGCCGGGACTGCTCATCGGCGATGGGCGTTCCGATTTTTGCGCCGCGGGCGAGGCCGGGTTCGTCTTTGCCAAGAGCCGCCTGATCGCCCATTGCGAGGCCGAGGGCATTGCGCACCAGCCCTTCCGCGACTTCGCCGAGCTGCTTCCGCGCTTCCTGGCCTGGCTGGAGAGCCGCCCGCACCGTGCTCCGAATGCCCCGCTGGCTGTCCCCGCGAAGGGCCCGCACGGCTGGCGGGAGCGCAGCCTTGCCTGAGACCCTGTCGATCGGGCCTGGCCGCGCCTGTTCCGGGACAGGGGCGGCACGCCCGCCCGTGCTGGTGCTGGATCTGGATGCCTCCCTGACGAGCCAGCCCGGCCTCGCCGGGCTGCTGCGCGACGGGCGCGCGATCCGCATCGGGGCGCGTGACCTGGCACCCCGGCTGCGCATCGTCGCCGCCTGCCGGCCGCTGGCCCGGCTGCGGGAAAGGCTGCGCGAGGCGGCGGGGGCGGAGAACGTCCCCGGCACCATCGCCTTCTACGGCTCCGGCGACTTCCATCACCTCGCCACGCTCTTCCTCGCCCGGCTGCGCGAGAAGGTGACGCTGCTGCATTTCGACAACCACCCGGACTGGGTGCGCTTCCCGGCCACGGTGAACTGCGGCGCCTGGATCAACCGGGCGCTGGAACTGCCGCAGGTGGCACAGGTGGTGACCATCGGTCCGGCCGGGGAGGACCTGGTCCGGCCGCAATGGAAGGGTGCCAATCTCCGCGCCCTGCGCGAAGGGCGGCTGGAGGTGCATGCCTGGCGCGGCATGGAAAGCCGCTACTGGGGACGCCCCTTCGAGGCGCCGGGCTGCCGCGCTGGCGGTGGCCGCATCGCCTGGGATTCCCTGGCCGATGCCTCCTGGGACGGCTTCCTGGAAGCGCTGGATGCGCGGCTGCCCGGCCGCCCACTCTGGTTTTCACTGGACAAGGACGTGCTCGGCCCCAACGAGGCGCTGACCAACTGGGAGCAGGGCGGCATGGCGCTGTCGGCGATCCTGGGCGCGGTGCAGCGGCTCGGCCGCCGGCGCGGCATCCTGGGGATGGATGTCTGCGGCGACTACTCGCCGCCGCGCTTCCGCGACCCGTTCCGCTGGCTGCTGTCCGCCACCGACCGGGCCACCGTGCCGGAGCCTTCCGCGGCCGCGCTTGCCGTCAACGACCGCAGCAACCGCCGTATCCTGGAGGGCTTCGGCGCCCTGCCGGGAACGGCCCCTCCCCTCCCCCTTCCTTCCGAACGGCTCCTTGCCGCCCAAGGCCCTTCCGCATGATCGTCGACCGCAGTTGCTTCCTCCGGGGCCGGACCAGGACCGGCGTGCTGCTGATCCATGGGCTGGGCGGAACCCCGGCCGAGATGGCCCATCTCGGCCGGAGCCTCTACGGGACCGGCGCCCATGTGCTCTGCTGCCAGCTTGCCGGCCATTGCGGTACGGAGGAGCAACTGGCCAGGACCGGCTGGCGCGACTGGTACGACAGCGTCGAGGCCGCGCTGACCCGGTTGCGCGAAAGCTGCGACACGGTGATTGTCGGCGGCCTGTCCATGGGGGCCGTGCTGGCTGCCCGGCTGGCACGCGAGGAGCCGGAACGGGTCCAGGGGCTGGTCCTGCTGGCCCCGACCCTCCGCTACGACGGCTGGGCGATGCCGCGCTTCAGCTTCCTCCTGCGCGGGCTGGTGCATCTGCCCTTCGGCCGCCGCTATCGCTTCCGGGAGCAGGAGCCCTTCGGCATCAAGGACCCCCGCATCCGTCGCTGGGTCCAGAAGTCCTTGAACACGCCGGGCAACCTCGATGCCGGACTGGAGGCGACGCCGGCCCTGGCGATCCGGGAGATGTGGCGGCTGGTCGCGGACATGCGCGGCACCTTGCCGGAGATCCGCCAGGACACGCTGCTGATCCATGCGCGCGAGGACGACGTGGCGAGCCTTCGCAACGCCTTCCACTTCCAGCGCCATCTCGGCGGCCGGGTGGAGACGCTGGTGCTGGAGGACAGCTACCACATCATCACGGTGGACCGGCAGCGCCAGATCGTGAACCGGCGCGTGGCCGATTTCGTCCGTCAGGCCGGTGGGTGGGAACTCGCCCCGCTTGCCGCGAAGCCGGAGGTGGTCTCGGACAATGATGCGGCCCATCTGTGCGATGCTGTCTGAGGGGGGCCTGCTGCCCGGTTCCGAGGGGTTCGGCCATGACCCGGGCGCCGGTCTGCGGGCCAGAATCCTGCCCGGCATCCATGCCCTGCCGCGCGAGGCCTGGGAGTCCTGCCTGCCCGGCGAGGCGGAGAGCTGGGCCTACCATGCCGCCTGCGAGGCCGGGGCGTTGCCGGAGTTGCGGATCGGCGCGGCGGCTGTCCATGACGGACAGGGGCTGGTGGCGGCCGTACCGCTGTTCCGCATGTCCTACCGCCTCGATACCCCATTGCAGGAAGGCTCCGGGCGGCTGGGGCGCGGCCTGGCCCGGCTGCTCCGCCCCGTGGCGCAGCTCAGGCTGCTCGCGGCCGGCTCCCCCTTCACCGAGCGCTGCCACCTCGCCCTGCGACCCGGGCTGACGGCGGAAGGGCAGGCCGCGGCGCTGCGGGCCCTGCTCGGGGCGCTGGAGGGGGAGGCCCGCGCGGCGCGCGCACCGCTCCTGGCCTTCAAGGACCTGGATGCCGGGGATGCCGCGCGGCTGGCGCCGGTGCTGGAGCCCGCCGGGTTCCAGCGCATCGCCAGCCTGCCGGTCGCCGTGCTGGATCTGGGCACAGGAGCGGGCGGGATGGAGGCCTATCTCGCCTCCCTGTCCGCTGGCACGCGCAAGGACCTGCGGCGGAAGCTGCGCAGCGCCGGGGCCGTGCGCATCGAGCACAGGGAGCATCCAGGGGAACTCGCCGCAGCGATCGAGGCACTCTACGAATCCACCCGGCGGCAGAGCGGCGTGCATTACGGGCCCTTCGAGGAACTCCCCCGGGACTATTTCCGCGCCGTGGCCGAGGCCCTGCCGGGCCGGGCACGCTTCGTGCTCTACTGGGTGGGCGGGGAGCTGGCGGCCTTCAACCTGCTGCTGCTGGAAAGGGACCGCGTCATCGACAAGTTCCTGGGCATGGCCTACCCCCTGGCACGGCAGCATAATCTCTATGCCGTGAGCTGGGCGGAGAATGTCCGCTTCGCCCTGGAAACGGGACGCCATCTGCTGCAATCCGGCCAGACCGCCTATGCCTCCAAGTTGCGTTTCGGAAGCCGTCTGGAGCCCTGCGCCATCTTCGCCCGACACCGTAATCCCGTACTGAACCGTGCGCTCCGCCTCGCCGCACCCTATCTGGCCTTCGACCGCTGGGACCCTGATCTACGCGATCAGGGCGCGCGTTCCGCTGTCCGGGGGTGATGCCCGGACGGTGCGGAAACCCGCCGACGCGATGCCGCCTGCCTGGAAGCCGGGGAACCACGGGCAGGGCCTCCGGCCGCGCCCATGGGACCGGCTTCGGGGCGCGGTCTTCCCGAAGGTCAGGCTGCGCTGGCAACTGACCTTCGCCTTCATGCTGGTGAGCGTCATCCCCGTGCTGCTGGCGAGCTATGTCGCGGCGGAAATGATCTCCTCGCGTTTCGAGCGCAGCCGCGAGCGCTGGCTGAACGACACCGCGCGGCTCATCGTGAGGCAGTTGCTGGAGGCAGAAGAGGAGGCGCGGCTGGCCACCGCCATCTTCGCCAACAGCCTGACCCATGCGCAGACGCTGGAGGGCGGCCTCGCCGGATTTTCCGCGGATCTCCTGGTTTCCACGGGCTACGACCTGGTCGCCCTGTACGACCCGGACGGCCATGTGGTGCTGAGCCAGGGGCTGTCCGGCGACACCGCCTGGCTTCCCCGGCAGGACGGGGCCGGGTTCTACATGACCATGGCGGGGGGCACGCCGGTGCTGCTGCTCGGCTCCTCCCACCGCTTCCTCTTCGACGGGCGCCCCTATATCGCCTTCGTGGCGGACAAGGTGAACGACCGGCTCATCGCGGCCGCGCAGACGATCTCCTCGCTGCAGGTCAGCTATTTCGGCGCCCGGGGCACGCCGGCGCTCAGCTTCTCGAAGCGGGAGGGCCTCCCCGGCTTCTCCGTACCACTCGAGGCCCTCGCCCGCCTGGAGGCCGGCGAGCAGAGCGTTTCCGCCATGGCCCTGCCAGACGACAGGCTGGCCAGCGGCTTTGCCGCGCTGCGCGACCGCCAGGGTGCGCTCGTGGGGATCATCGCCGCGCGCCTCGCCAGCAACACGCCGGTCCTGTCGAATCTGGGCCTGCTCCAGCTCTTCGTCGTCCTGTCGCTCTGCTCCGGGCTGCTCTCCTTCGTGGTGGCGCTCGTCGTGTCCGCGCGGATCTCCCGGCCGGTCAGGGACCTCACCGCCGGCCTGCGGCAGGTGGCGAGCGGCAACTATGCGACCCGTGTCCGGGAAAGCGGAGACGGCGAGCTGGCGGAACTGACGGGCGGCTTCAACGCCATGACGGAGCAGCTGGAGCGGCTGCGCAGCATGGAGGCGGAAATGCGGCGGCGGGAGACGCTCGCCACGCTTGGCGAGGCCGCCACCACCATCGCGCACGAGATCCGCAACCCGCTGGGCATCATCAAGACCTCCAGCCGGGTCATCCGGGGCCGCGACGGGCTTTCGCCCGGGACCGAGCGGCTGCTGGACTTCGTGCTGGACGAGGTGAAGCGCATCGATCATCTCGTGCAGGACCTGATCGACTATGCGCGCCCGCGTGCCCTTCGCCTGCAGGTACTGGACCTGGCGGACGACGTGATCGCTGGCGTGGCCGATTTCGCCGAGGCGGAGCTGAGCCGCCGGGGCATCACCTGCGCGATCCTGAAGCCCTCCCTTCCGGTCAGGATCGCCGGCGATGCCGAACTGCTGCATCAGGCGTTCCTGAACGTGCTGATCAATGCCATGGAGGCGATGCCGGACGGGGGAGAGATCACCATCCGGGTGTCGCGGGAGGCGGCAGTCGTGCTGGCGAGCGTGGAGGACACGGGCAAGGGCATCGCCCCGGAGATCGTGGACCGGCTCTTCGATCCCTTCGTGACCAGCAAGCTGCATGGCACCGGCCTGGGCCTCGCCCGCGTGCGCGCCGTGGTGGAGAGGCATGGCGGCCGCATCGAGGCCGATAACCGGATCGGCGGCGGGGCCCGCTTCGTCTTCCATTTCCCCCTCGCCGAGGAGAAAGGTGATGGCCTCCTCCATCCTGATCGTTGACGACGAGGCGAGGCTGGCGGAGGTGCTGGCTGTCGGCCTCGAAGGGCGCGGCTTCGAGGCAGCTTTCGCCTGCTCCGCCGATGCGGCCCTCGGGCATGTGGCCGCGCAGCGCGTGGATCTCGTGCTGACGGATCTGCGGATGCCGGGGCTTTCAGGGCAGGAGCTGCTGCGGCGGCTGCGGGCCGAGCACCCCGGCCTGCCGGTCGTGATCATGACAGCCTATGCCAGTGTGCGCGACGCGGTGGAGCTGGTGAAGGAAGGCGCCTTCGACTATGTCGCCAAGCCCTTCGACCTCGACGAGGTGGTGACCACCATCCAGCGCGCCCTGCATGTGCAGCAGGTGGAAAGCGAAAACCAGCGCCTGAGGCAGGAGCTGGAAGGGCGCCACGACTTCTCCAACATGGTCGGCCGGAGCCCGGTTTTCCAGCAGGCGCTGCAGCAGGTCGCCGAGGTCTGCGAAAGCCGCGCCACGGTGCTGCTGCAAGGGCCAAGCGGCACGGGCAAGGAGCTCTTCGCCCGTGCCGTCCACTACAACAGCGACCGGCGCAAGCGGGGCTTCGTCGCGGTGAACTGTGCCGCAATCCCCGAGGCGTTGCTGGAAAGCGAGTTGTTCGGCCATGTGAAGGGCGCCTTCACCGGCGCCATTGCCAGTCGCGACGGCCGCTTCACCATGGCGCATCAGGGCACGCTGTTCCTGGACGAGATTGGCGACATGCCCCTCGCCATCCAGGCGAAGCTGCTGCGTGCTATCCAGGAGCAGTGCTTCGAGCCGGTCGGCAGTACGCGGACCATCAAGGTGGATGTGCGCATCGTCGCCGCGACGCATCGCGACCTGCGGCGTGCGGTGGAAGACGGCCGGTTCCGCGAGGACCTGTTCTACCGCCTGAATGTCTTCCCGATCAATGTGCCACCCCTGAACCAGAGGACCGGCGACGTGCCGCTGCTCGCGCAGCGTTTCCTGCAGCAGCACGCCGCCTCGATGGGCAAGCGCATTTCCGGCTTCAGCCCGGCGGCGCTGGCGGCCATGGAGAGCTATGACTGGCCGGGCAATGTGCGGGAGTTGCAGAACTGCGTGGAACGGGCGGTGATCGTGGCGCGAGCGGAGATCATCGACCTGCCGGATCTGCCGCGCTATCTCTTCGAGACCCGTGTACCGTCCGCGTCCGCGGCGCGGCTGCCGGGGGATCTCGACGCCGAACTGACGCGGCTGGAACGGGAGATGATGCTGGAGGCGCTGCGGCAATCAGGGGGCGTGCAGGCACGCGCGGCCGAACGCCTGGGCATCAGCGAGCGCAGCTTCTGGCATCGCATGAAGAAGCTGGAGATCCGGATCGACCGTCATCTTCGGGACGATCGGACGGAGCCGGGCGCTTAGCGGGACGGTGAGGCCGCCAGACGGGACGACCGGTGCTTCGAGGCCAGAGGCCGGGGACATGGCCGACCCGGCCGTCCTGGCTTCGGAGATTGACAAGTCTCTTTCAGGAAAAGGCTTGGCGGGCATCGGAATCTTCATGACATCGGGCGTGAGCAAAGATCGAGTCAGCCGTTATTATGATCGGCTCGTAGCTTCCCAAGCATCGGCCTTTATATGATAATGACATTCGTTTGCACTTTCCCGTGAACGTGAAGCGGGCCGTCTCAGCCAGTCTCGTCCGGAGTGGAGGATAGATGACACACGAGAACAGTACGGAGCCAGCTTTCCGAACCGAAACGGACTCCATGGGAGAGGTTCAAGTTCCGGCCGATCACCTCTGGGGCGCCCAGACGCAGCGGTCGCGCGTGAACTTTCCCATCGGCGTTGACCGCTTCCGCTTCGGCCGCCCGGTGATCCGCGCCCTGGGTATCCTGAAGAAGGCCGCGGCCCAGGCCAATGCCGAACTCGGCCAGATCCCGCGCGACAAGGCCGATCTGATCGTGCGCGCGGCGGACGAGGTCATCGCCGGCCGCTGGGACGCCGAGTTCCCCCTGGTCGTGTTTCAGACAGGCTCCGGCACCCAGACCAACATGAACGCCAACGAGGTGATCGCGAACCGCGCGATCCAGATCGCCGGTGGGCAGGTCGGATCGAAGAAGCCGGTGCATCCGAACGACGATGTGAATCACAGCCAGTCCTCGAACGACACCTTCCCGACGGCCATGCACATCGCGGCAGTGGAAGTGCTGACGGGCACCACGATTCCGGCTGTGCAGCAACTGCGTGACACGCTGGACGCCAAGGCGCGGCGATACGAAGGGATCGTCATGGTGGGCCGCACCCATCTGCAGGACGCCACCCCGGTGACGCTGGGCCAAGTGATCGGCGGCTGGGTGGCGCAGCTGGACGACGCCGTTGCGACGCTGGAGCATGCGCTGAAGGGCCTTCTCCGCCTGGCGATCGGCGGGACCGCGGTGGGCACCGGGCTGAATGCCGACCCTCGCTTCGGCGAGACCGCAGCCCGGTTCATCGCGAACGAGACGGGCCACCCCTTCATCTCCGCACCGAACAAGTTCGCCGCCCTGTCGGCCCACGACGACCTCGTGAACACCAGTGCGGCCCTGCGCACGCTGGCCGGCGCTCTGATGAAGATCGCCAACGACGTACGCTGGTATGCCTGTGGTCCCCGCGCAGGGTTCGCCGAGCTGCGGATCCCGGAGAATGAGCCGGGTTCCTCCATCATGCCGGGCAAGGTCAACCCGACGCAAAGCGAGGCGATGACAATGGTCGCCGTGCAGGTCTACGGCAATGACGCAGCCGTTGCGTTCGCGGGCAGCCAGGGCAACTTCCAGCTTAACGTCTACAAGCCTGTCATGGTGCACAACGTGCTGGAATCGGCCGAACTGATCGCCGATGCCTGCCGCGCGTTCGACGAGCACTGCGCTCGCGGCATCGAGCCGAACGAGGAGCGCATCCGCGAGCACCTGGACAGTTCACTCATGCTTGTCACCGCACTCAACCCACATATCGGCTACGAGAAGTCGGCCAAGATCGCGATGACTGCATACCGCGAGAACACGACCCTGCGCGCAGCGGCTTTGAAACTTGGCCATGTCACGGACGAGCAGTTTGACCAATGGGTGCGCGCGGAGGACATGACCGGGCCAAAGCCATAGGCTTCGGCTTCTGGCCTGCTTCCGCCCCTGGCTGGATCGGAGGTCAGGCCAGCCTATGTCCCGGTCGCCAAACCTCCTTGACGGCTTCAGCGGTGGGATGCGCCTTGGTAGTGTCCTCAGGTCCAGCATGTTCTTCCGCTTTTTCGGGCCTGGCACGGGCGAGGTCGTCCTGGTTGTGGGAGGGTTTCTTCCGGCCCCGGCATCCGAAGCGAGGTTATGCGGGGGTCAATGCCGCTTGTGGGTGCGGCCGCATCAGGCATGCTGTTCCCGGCAGAGCGGACGCCGTCTCCAGCGCCGCTTGCTGATGCCGGGCTGGCCCTGGGACTTTCCCGGATCCAGCCCGAGCCGGAGGCCGCGGAACGTCGGGCATCAGTGCTGCTCGATGGCTTTCCGCAGGGCACGCCGGAACCCCTCGTCGCACAGCCATAGTCCTCCCTGCCCCGAGAGACGCGCGCCAGCCCTGCCCCGGTGATGCGCACCGGAGACGGCAAGGCAGCTGCTGCGAAGGTCCGCGTCTTGTTGCGCCGCAACAGAAAGTCGCGCTGAGGACCATAGCGTGCGCCACGATATGCCAGCCCTGCTCGCCGCCTCCTGAAGCCAAAGCACTTGGCAGTGGCCGCATGGCCCCAACTCAGGCCTGCTATCGAAGGGTGTGCCGGGGAGGTGTGTAACGGGAGCACAAATTCGGCTTGAAGTGCGACCAGGAATCACTAATGTGGATGCATCGATGTGATTGCAACGGTCCGGATTGACAACGGAGCCGAGCTCATTAGGCGGCGGACTGGGGAGGTTCAGCATGTTTCTGATGAACAATTGGTATGTGGCTGGCTGGGAAGCGGACCTTCAGCCGGGCAGTGTTGTAGCCCGACGCTTCCTGAACTTGCCCGTGGTGCTGTTCCGAACCATGGCGGGCGAGATTGGTGCTCTTGAGGATCGCTGCTGTCACCGCGCCATGCCGCTCAGCAGCGGCGTCGTCGAGGGTGAGGCTCTCCGGTGCTTCTACCATGGGCTTGAATTCGCAACGAACGGTGCCTGCACCAAGGTTCCCGCGCAGGACAAGGTCCCGAGCTCCGCGCGTGTGCGAAGCTATAAGCTGGTGGCACGAAATCATGTGCTTTGGATCTGGATGGGCGACCAGGAACAGGCCGACGAAGCCCAGATCCCGGCGTATGAGGTGCATGACAATCCAAGGTGGGCGTGGACGCCATCCTACTTCCACCTGCAAGGCAACTGGCAGCTCCTGATCGAAAACCTGCTCGACCTGTCGCACCTCTCTTATGTGCATCCCAAGACGATCGGCGGAAATCCGGCGATCCACTTCCGCGCGCAGATGACCACCACGCGTACCGAGCGAACGGTCCGGGTCGAACGCCGGATGCCAAACTCCGCGCCGCCACCGACCTATGTGGCAGCGAAAGGGTTCACTGGTCTGATCGACCGCTGGCAGGAGATCGAGTTTGAGCCGGTCCTGATTCGCATCAACACCGGCGGGTGCGATGCCGGCACCGGCGCTTATGAAGGTCGTCGCGACCAGGGCTTCTCGATGTCGGGATTCCACGGGATCACGCCGGAGACGGAAAGCACGACGCATTACTTCTGGTCCATTGCGACCGATGCAGTCGCGAACGGCGTTCCCGAGACTGTCTTCCGGCAGACCTACGATACCTTCGTCGAGGACCGGGCTGTTCTTGAACAGCAGCAGATCCGACTCAGCGAAGACCCTCTGCGGCCGAAGGTCGATATCGTCAGCGACGCGGGTGGCAACCATGCACGCCGGATTCTCGCGCGGCTGATGGAAGCCGAACGTACGCAGGTTGCGGCGGAATAGCATCCATGCTCCAGCCCTGGCTTACGCTTCGCATTCTGCGCAAGCAACGCGAAGCCGAAGACATATTCTCCTTCGATCTGGCGTCGCGTGACGGTGAGGCTCTTCCGTCCTTCGACGCTGGATCCCATATCGATGTGAAGGTCGCGGAAGGGATCGTGCGGCAGTACTCGCTGTGCAATTCGCCGGACGACCGTCGCCTCTATCGTGTCAGGCGACAGGGTAAATCCATCCGGAGGCGACATCAGGAACCCAGCCACCTCGCGTAGGAGGGAGAGGCAGGATGATGGATCGATTGGGCATGTTTCCACCCGGCAGGGACGGGCGGAGACAGGCTATGAGGACGCCGGATGAGGTGGCGGCGATGCAGCGGCTTCATGGTCTGGGCTGGGGCACGCGGCGGATTGCGGCGGAGCTGGGCTGCAACCGTGAGACGGTGCAGCGGTACTTGGCCGCGGGCGGCTGGTCTCCTTGCCGGGTGGCGACCCGCCCGAGCCTGTTGACGGGGCATGCGGGCTGGCTGGCCGAGCGGCTTCGGTGCCACCGCGGCAATGCCGATGTTGTCCGCCAGGAATTGGCATCTGAACTCGGCATCGTGGTCAGCCTGCGCACGGTGGAGCGCGCCGTGGGGCACTTTCGTCGCGAGCTCGCCGCGGAGGCGCTGGCGACGGTACGGTTCGAGACCCCACCCGGGCGCCAGTTGCAGATCGACTTCGGCCAGCGAAGGATCGCGATCGAGGGCGAGGATCCGGGCCGGGTGTACCTGTTCGTGGCGACGCTGGGCTACTCGCGGCGTGTTTATGCCCGGGCCTTCCGGCACGAGCGGCAGTCGGCCTGGCTGGAGGGGATCGAGGGGGCGTTTCGCCACTTCGGCGGCTTGCCGGGTGAACTCCTGCTCGACAATGCCCGCGCCCTGGTCCGGCACCACGATGCCGCCACGCGCGAGGTCGAGTTCAACGACCGGCTGCACGCATTCGCCCGGTACTGGGATGTGCGACCGGTGGCCTGCGCACCCTATCGGGCTCGCACCAAGGGCAAGGACGAGCGCGGTGTCGGCTATGTCAAAGGCAACGCCATCGCCGGGCGGCGTTTCGCCTCCTGGGGCGCGCTGGAGGCGCACCTAGCCTGGTGGATGCGCGAGGTGGCCGACCTCCGTGTACACGGGACAACGGGCGAGGCGCCGATCGTGCGGTTCAAGCGCGAGGAGGCCGCGGCACTGCGCCCGTTGAACGGCCGCCCGCCGTTCCAGCAACTGCGCGAGCTGACACGCCGGGTGCAGAACGATGCCTGCGTGGACGTCGACACCAACCACTACAGCGTGCCGTGGCGGCTGATTGGGGCGGAGGTCAGCGTGCAGGTCGGTGGTGGCCAGGTCCGCATCCACCATGCCGGGGTCGAGGTCGCCTGCCATGATCGCCGCCTTGGTCGCCGCGAGCGTGCGGTCGATCGCGCTCACCTGCACGGCATCGTGCCATGCCGCCCGGATCCGGCCAGCGACGCTGACAACAGTGCCATCCCGCCCGTCATGTCATCCGGCATCGAGTTGCTGCGCCCCCTGGCTGAATATGAGCAGGCGGTGGGAGGCGGCTGGTGAGCACCGAGGGGGATGCGCTGCCCGAGATGCTGGCGCGGTTGAAGCTGAGGGCGATACGGGACCGGCTCGACGGGCTGCTGGACGACGCCGCTCGAGGCGACCTGTCGCTGCGCGAGACGCTGGCACTGCTGTGCCGGGCCGAAGTGTCGCACCGCGAGGAGCGGCGCATCCAGATGGCCACCAGCATCGCGAAGTTCCCCTACCAGCGCACGCTGGAGGGGTTCGACTTCACTGCCCAACCCTCGCTGGACGCCAGGCAGGTCCGCGACCTGGCTGCCTGCCGCTGGGTGGCCAACGGCGATGCTCTGCTGATCCAGGGCCCGCCTGGCGTCGGCAAGACGCACCTGGCCATCGCCCTTGGTCGCGAGGCGATCCGCCACGGCCACTCCGTGCTGTTCACCCCGGCGACGGCATTGGTGACGAGCCTGGTCATGGGGCATGCGGAAGGCAGGCTGGAACAGCGGCTGACGCAGTTGGCCAAGCCAAAGCTGCTGATCGTGGACGAGTTCGGCTACCTGCCGTTCGAACCCGCCGCGGCCCATCTGCTGTTCCAACTGATCAGCCGTCGCTACGAGCGCGGCAGCCTCCTGGTCACGTCCAATCGCGCCGTGAGTGACTGGGGTACGGTGCTGGGGGACCAGGTCGTTGCAACCGCCATCCTGGACCGTTTGCTGCACCATAGCCACGTGCTGACCATCCGCGGCGACAGCTACCGGCTGCGAGAGAAACGCCGCTCGGGGCTGCTCAAGGCAACACCCGCACCGGAACCCGCCGGGGCATCACAGTAACGGAGGTGGCCGGGTTCTCAGTGTCGCCGGTGGCCGGGTTCCTGATGTCGCTTGATATCTATCGCATCGCGGTCCTCCGCACGCCGGATTCTGCTGGAGGAAGCCGCGGCCTGACGGAACGCTTCGAGGAAGGAGACTTGGTGGAGGTGGGTGCGCCCCGCAACCTCTTTCCTCTTTCTGCTTCGGATGGGCACAGCATGCTCTTTGCAGGCGGCATTGGCATCACACCGATCCTCTGCATGGCGGAGCGTCTGGCCCGGACCGGGAAGTCATTCGAACTGCACTACGCTGGCCGCTCCCGCGGCCGTATGGCCTTCCTGCGAAGCATCGATGGGGGACCGCTGGCTGGTTTCTCCCATGTCTACTGCGATGACGAACCGAATCAGCCGCGCCTGGACCTTGCAGGGCTGCTTTCCGGACATGCGCCCGATACCCAGCTTTACGTGTGCGGCCCGACGGGCTTCATGAGCGCCGTGCTGGACACCGCGAAAGGCTTGGGCTGGCCGCCGGAACACCTGCACCGCGAGTACTTCGCGGCGCCTGCTGCCACGCAAACCGGTGCGGATACGGCCTTCGAGGTGCAGGTCGCCAGTACCGGCGCCAGGTTCCTGGTGCCACCAGAACGCTCGGTCGTGAGCGTGTTGGCAGAACACCGCACCGAAGTGAATGTCTCCTGCGAGCAGGGTGTCTGTGGCACATGCCTGACCAGGGTGCTGGATGGAGAGCCGGACCACCGGGACCAGGTGCTCACCGACAGCGAGCGTTCGGCGAATGACCAGTTCACGCCCTGTTGCTCGCGGGCACGGACGCCAGTGCTGGTGCTCGATCTATGAGGCGCTCAGGGCCGCTTATGGGGCGCTGGAGCTTCCGGCTCATAGGCATTGACAGCCGGAACGTTTGTCATGAGGCGGCGCAGGAGCTGCAGAAGCAGACGACGCTCCTCCGCGTTTACCCCCTTCATGAGCAGCGCTTCTCGCGCCAACGCAACTTTCAAGACACGGTCATGAAGCGCCCGGCCCGCGGGCGTCAGCCAGATCAACTTGCGCCTCGGGTCCGTCTCGTCAGGCTCCGAGCGCGTGTATCCAGCCTGGAACAGGACATTCTCCGCCCGGCTGATAGCCGACTTGTCGACCCCCGTGGCATCGGCGACGATCTGAAGTGTCAGGCCATCGCCCTGAGCCAGCATGGTCATCAGCCGCCATTCGGCAACACCGATCCCGAAATGCTCGCGGTAGGTACGCGACGCCCCTGTGGCCAGGGAGTTGGAGAGACCTGTGATGAAGAACGGGAGATAGTTCTCAAGGTCCAGCACCGGTCCGTTCTTCGAGCCGTGCGCCATACGAGCCAGATCCTTCCTACCTTAGGGGAAGGGAATAAAAGCGTATGACGAGGCTGATGACTACCGACCTCTTTGCCCTGGCCGTGACGCTGCAGACGATCCGGCGCCGTGGAGATGTTTGTGTCGGTGTCCTCGGACAGGACGGACAGCCACTCGACTTGGACGATGCGGCACAGGACTGGCGGGCCTTCGTTCGCTTGGTGACGGACGAGATCTTATCCAACGGCGGCGAATCAACCACGGAGACGGCCGACATCGCCCTGGTGCGAGGGACAAATTCCTATCGCCAGTTTGTCGCCGGACATCCCGCCTTGGTCCAGCAGGTCAGCGCCGTGGTCACGGTGCGCGACAGTGTCGTTGAGGAAGTATTCGACGAGTAGAGACCAACCGGCACTAAGTTATCTACAGCACACCAATTAACAAAGCAGGAGGATAACATGAATGCTGACGACATAGGTCGGCACGTCCGGGAACGCAATATGACGCCGTTCCAGACGATGGTGGTGGGAATCTGCATCTTCATCAATCTTCTCGACGGATTTGACGTTCTCGCCATGGCTTTCACGGCCCCGGCCATTGCGAAGGAATGGGGGCTTCAGCCGACCGAGCTCGGGATCCTCTTCAGCGCGGGTCTGGCAGGCATGGCAACCGGCTCCGTTCTGCTCTCGCCACTCGCGGACCGGTACGGGCGCCGGGTGAGCATATTGATCTGCCTCGCCCTTATGACGCTCGGAATGCTGCTGTCGGCGGCAGTGCAGAGCACAACCCAACTTCTCATCCTGCGATTTGTGACAGGGCTGGGTATTGGCGGAATACTCCCCAGCATCAACACGCTGATCGCGGAGTATGCTTCTCAAAAGCGTCGAGATCTCTGCATCGGTCTGATGACGATGGGTTATGCCGCAGGAGCGACCATCGGCGGGATTGTCGCGGTCTTCCTCATCTCCAATTTCGGGTGGCATTCGGTATTCCTGGCCGGCGGCATACTTTCGGCCGTGACCGCAGTGCTGGTTGCACTGGCTCTTCCAGAGTCCATCGATTTCTTGCTGGCACGCCGTCCGGTCGATGCACTGGGTAAGATCAATAATGCCTTGTCCCGGTTGCAGTTGCCTGTGCTCGACAGCCTGCCGCCAGTGGCCGTGCACGAACGCCATAGGACCGAATTCGGGACGATCCTTTCCGGTACCATGAGGCGCACGACACTCCTTGTCTGCAGCAGCTTCTTCCTGGCGATGATGACCTTCTACTTTCTTCTCAACTGGACGCCCAAGATCCTCGTCGACCTCGGCATGTCCATGGAGGGTGGCATTTCCGGCGCCGTCCTGATGAATATTGCAGGGGTGATCGGGGGGGTCCTGCTTGGCTGGTGTACGAACCGGTTCGGCCTTAGCCGGCTCACCATTGCCTACATGACCCTGTGCTTCGTGAGCGTCGTGGTCTTCGGTATGCTGCCGAGGTCGACGATCGCGCTTCTCTCGGGAGCATTCGCGATCGGCTTCTTCATGAATGGCGTGATCGTCGGACTTTATGCCCTGGTACCGACGGTTTATCCGCCTACGGTACGTGCAACAGGGGCCGGACTGGCGCTCGGGTGTGGACGGCTAGGCGCGACGGTTGGCCCGTTCCTGGCAGGCATGCTTATCGCGGGCGGATGGTCCCCCCTCACCTATTTCGCGGTTATGGCGCTGCCGATGCTACTTGCAGCCGTCGTCATCAGCCGTATTGCCGCAAGCCCCGTCCATGTGGCGAAGGTAACCACTGCACCGGAGGCCGCTTTCGGAGACCTTTGAACAGTCGCCACTGGCCACACAGGATGGCAGCTGACCGTCAAGTTGGTGGTGCCACCATGAAAGCTTGGCGCCTTGGGGCAACATGCGTGCGCGGGTTGCCCTAGGTCTGGAGGAATGGAGCCAGTGCCTTCCATACCGTCTAGCCAGTGTGGAGATCGGGAGCGGGATGAACAACCGCACCGGGTTTGTCGCAGGCTCTAAACTCCGAAAAAATGATGCAACGACAAGGAAGGTGATAGCGAACCGCTCATCACATCAGACAAGCTCATCCACCCCTTTCACATTCGTGGTACAGAGTGTAGCGGCCTTCAGAGATCAAGCACGAGCCGTGCTGATCGTGCACGTGAAACGCACAAGCACATCCTGTCGTTCCGGGCTTTCTCGGCGTCGGTCAGATACATGTCTTGGTGGTCCGGCGTTCCATCCAGCACCACTGTCAGGCAAGTACCGCAGACTCCTTGTTCGCAGGAAACGTCGACGTTAATACCATCGCGAGCCAGTGCGGCCACGATTGTCTCGTCTGCCGCGACGCTGACAGTCCTTCCTGTACGCCGGGCCTCGACTTCAAACGCGCCTTTGGAGACAGTCTCATCGACTAAGGCCGAGAAATACTCGCGATGGAGCCGTTCCGGGGCCCAGCCCGCCGCTACCGCGATCGTCAATGCCGCCTCCATGAAGGCTGCCGGACCGCAGACATAGAGGTGGCTGTTGTCCCCGGAACTCACAATGTCTCGCGTCAGTTCCATAGCTGTCTGGTCGGCGCTCAAACCGGTATGCAGCACCAGGTGCTTCGCGAGGCGGCCATCGCTCAGAGCGTCATTGAACACGACATGTTCAGGCCCTCGCACAAAGTAGATGAGCCGGAAAGGGCTACCCCGCTCGGCCAGCGCTCGAGCCATGGCGAGGATCGGCGTTATGCCGATGCCACCTGCGACAAGCAGATGCTCACCCGCAATTTCCGACAACGCGAAGTGGTTCCTCGGCTGGCTGATGGATAAGGCGTCACCCGGCTCCAGATCCTGATGCATGCTTCTCGACCCACCCCGAGAGCGGGCCTCGAGCTTGACGGCAATCCGATAGAAACCCGTTCCGCCGGGCCCGTTGCAGATGGAGTACTGGCGCACCAAGCCATTCGGCATATGAACATCGATATGGCTGCCGGCCGAAACCATGGGCAGAGCCACGGCTTCCTGCGGTGCCAACTCGAGCACCCTGATATCGGGAGTTTCCATCCAGGCCCGAGCAATACGCACTTTGACAAGATGGACCATTCTTATTTCCCTCCCACACCCGAATGGCGTCCGCGTCCATTCTTGTGTCAGCATCATGTAGCCCGTGCTTGAAGCCTGTCCGGCCACCCCACAAAGTGACAGGGAGACCGGGGACCTCGATCAAGCAGCCTATCGAGGCTGCGATCTCCCTCGCAGCCTCCTGGGCGAGCAAGACCGGCTACTACGCCACGGCAGCAGCGTCATTCTGTTGTGCGGTGGCGAGTTTCTCGATGATGCGACGCCAACGCGCCACACCGACGTCAATGTCCAACATGACGGGCTTAAGCTCTCCCCCGTATCGCTTCATCACCTCGTACTGTGCCCGCATCATCGGATCGTCCTGGTTGGCGAAGGCATGGACCCGCGCTTCAGCCAGCCGCTTCTCGATACGTTCATGTTCTTCGGGACTGCGCTGGACCAGGTTCCAGCGCACGGCGAGGAAGTGGTAGTAGCTCGACTCTTCCGTTTCCGGTGTGATCAGATGCGCGGCATAGACACCCGTTCCTTGTGAACGCTCCGCTCCCCTATCGGTCAGTCCGATGTCCAGCAGGATGATCGTCGGCGGCATCCAGGTCACGGTATGCCATTTGTCGACGGGCTTCTGGTCACCGTGATACAGAAGGTCCGCATATTCGGGAGGACTTACATTTGGCATGATGCGCGAGACGACGATGGTGTTGCCGGTCTGGACCAACTCGTTTTTCGCGCCAATCATGTCGCGGCTTCCCAGCACTCCGTCATGCAGGAAGCTGACGTGACTGAGGTCGACAAGATTGTCGATGATCAGCTCCCACGGAGTATTCATCTTGATGACATTTGGCTTGGAATGGACGTATCCCGTACCAGGTTCCAAGAAGTCGATCACCGGCGTCGGAGCAATGTTGCCGAGATCTCCCATCCAGACCCAGATCATGCCGTACTTCTCCTCGACCGGATAAGCACGCACCCTGGCGGCGGCGGGAATCCGGCCTTCGCCATGCGGGTTGAACACGCACTTCCCGGTCTCGTCGAATTCCAGCCCATGATAGGCGCAGGCAATCCGGTCGTCCCCGCACACCTTGCCTAGCGAGAGCGGCGCGTTGCGGTGTGGACAGCGATCCTCAAGTGCCACGACCACGCCATCCGCCTTGCGGTACAGTGCGATGCCCTGGTTCAGCATCACACGTGGGACGATGTCTCCAGCCTTCAGAGCGTCGGAGTACATCGCGACGTACCAAGCGTCATTCAGCCACTTGAACTTTGTCATTTTCTCTCCCCATCTGATTGGCCTCAGCTCGGCCATCCGGTTCTGGTGCCTGTTAGCCTTGTTTGCCGTAGTTGATTTACATGAGCGCTCCGCAACGTTCATGCGCTCTGGCATAGCCGATCAGAGCTGCAGCTAGCCGAAACGATCCTCTGCTTCATCGACGTCATATTCAACAAAGAAGGATATGAGTGCGTTGGGTCATCTGAGTCTTCCTGAATGACTCAACGAGTAATTCGAATGTGCACGTGTCAGGCAGGCTCAGCGACGGAAGAACCTTCTGTGTTTCTCCCGACTCCGTGATGCTCCTTCATGCGGTGCAAATCGCGGTTCAGGAGATTTAGCGCCTGCCTTCGGGACCTCCCCGATTGCCGGGCGATTACCCTCGCAAAAGAGTTGTTTCTTCACCGCTGGCCACGGATCGCCGCAGCACGTGCTTCATCACCTTCCCTGAACCCGTACGGGGTAGAGCCTCCACAAGAAGAAAGCTCTTCGGCACCTTGTACCGAGCTATCAAGGACAGGCAGTGCGCTGTAAGCTCGCCCTCACTGGGCGAACGTCCCGGAGCCGGTACGATGAAGGCACGCCCGACCTCACCCCAACGTTCATCCGGAACACCAATCACCGCCACCTCGCGCACGTCCTCATGCTCGATCAGCGCAGCCTCAACCTCGACGGGATACACGTTCTCGCCACCCGAGATGAACATGTCCTTGCGCCGGTCTACGATCGAGATGAAGCCGTCGGCATCGCGAACACCGATGTCACCCGTCCTGATCCATCCATCAGGTGTAAAGGCACGATCGCGCTCTTCGGGTCGGTTCCAATAGCCCGAAATGACGTTCAGGCCGAAGACCAGGATTTCCCCGGGTGTTCCGTCGGCGACCTCACGACCATCATAATCGATCAACCGCACCGTGGTCAGCGGGCCAGGCAAGCCTACGGCGCCAGCTTTCTCGCGGATCAGCTTGGGAGAAAGAGGCATCCCGAGTGTGGTGCTCGTTTCTGTCATGCCATAGCCATCGACCACGCACACACCCTGGTCCAGCCACCAGCGGATATGTGCAGGAGGATTCGGTGCACCGCCCGTGAAAAGTGCCTTGAGCCGAGTCCAGCGTCGAGGCGCGAAGTTCGGAGCATATCTCAAGGCTTCGGCCATCTGAGGCACGCAGAAATAGTGCGTGACGCTGAAGTCCTGGTTGCTCAGGCGGTCATTGGTCTTCTCGGGGTTGAATCCGGCTGAAACGATGATCGTGCCGCCGCGCAGGAATGGTGGCCAGATCTGCGTCACAATGCCGATAACGTGAAACATGGGGCTGTCGCAAAGGAAAACCGCACCGGTGTCGACCTCGCCCAGCACATTGAAGTTCACGCCTGTAGCGAGCAGGAACTGGGATGTCAGCATGGCGCCCTTGGGCGTCCCCGAAGTCCCCGAAGTGTAGAGGATGATGCAGCAATCCAGCCCGGAATGGGGTGGACAGGCAGGCGCAGGCTGTGCTCCATCAACGGCTGCGGCGAAGCTGGCCATTGTCTCTGCCGTGCAATCCGGAGGCAATGGCGGAAGTTCCTGATCCGCGATCAGGAGCCGAGGGGCGCAATCCAGCACCAGCCGCCCAAGCTCGACCGATGACAGGCGCCAGTTCAGTGGCACGAAGATCGCCCCGATCCGCATCAGAGCTTGTTGCAGGATCACTTGGTGCACGCTGTTCCTGGCCAGCGTCGCTACGCGATCCCCCTCCTTCACGTCCCTGGCCGTCAGCGCACTGATCGCACGCTGGATATCCGTATCGAGCTCGCGATAGGTCCAGCGCCGTTCCAGCGATAGATCCATCGCGGCCATCGCGTCCGGCCGTAACCGCGCATGAAGCGCGATCGGGTCGGGGGATAGGAAGTTGAGCACGGTGTCCTCCTCCCTTGCTGGCTGCCTTCAGCTCCTACGGGACCGGTCATAGGCGCCAAGGCCAGGCTTATAGCTCTTCTCGTCGATGAACTGACGGATGCCTTCCTTGCGGCCGTCGTTGTCGAATGAGTTCGCAGCCTCCTGCGCGCGCAGTAGATAGTCTTCGGCGTCGTCATAGGTCATGTCGCCAACACGGCGCACGGCATCCTTGATCGCCTTGATCGTGACCGGATTACGCTCGTTCAGCTTGCTGGCCACGTCGGTCACGCGATCCTTCAACTGAACCAGCGGCACGCTTTCATTGACCAGCCCCCATTCCGCGGCGGTCTTGCCGTCGATCGGTTCGCCCAGCAGGGCGTGATACATGGCACGGCGAAAGCTCAGCAGCTCGACCGCGACCTTGGTGGCGCCGCCGCCGGGCAGGATGCCCCAGTTGATCTCCGACAGACCAAAAGTGGCTTCATCGGCGCAGAAGGCCAGGTCGCAAGCGAACAGCGGGCCATAGCCGCCGCCAAAGCACCAGCCGTTTACCATCGCAATGGTGGGCTTCTGGTACCAGCGCAGACGGCGCCACCAGCCATAGGATTCACGTTGGGCCTGACGAATGCCACGGAGGCCGTTGGCCTCGGTTTCACGAAAATACTCCTTGAGGTCCATGCCGGCGGACCAGGCCGAGCCCTCTCCAGTCAGCACCAGGACACCCACATCGTTGCGGAACTCCAGCTCATCCAGCGCGACCATCATGGCCCGGTTCAGCCGGGGCGACATGGCGTTGCGCTTGTCGGGGCGATTGAAGCGCAACCAGGCAATGCCGTCCTCGACGTCATAGACGACGGTGTCGTGATCGTTAGCCATGCTGAGCTCTTCCTTGAGTGTGTGCGGTGTGGCCTGCGCCGTGCCGGCGCAGGAATGCGGCGCTTGATGATGATCGAAGGGCGCAGGAACGATGCGCCACAGGGTTACAGCGGATAGTGTCCAGGCAGGGTCTCGACAGTGATCCAGCGCAACTCGGTGAACTCGGCGATACCAGGACTGCCGCCGAACCGGCCATAACCGGAGGCCTTGGTGCCGCCGAACGGCATCTGCGCCTCGTCGTGGACCGTCGCGCCATTGATGTGGCAGATACCCGATTTGATCCGCTTGGCGATGTTCAGGCCACGCGCGATGTCACGCGTGAAGACAGCGGCAGACAGGCCATACTCCGTGTCGTTGGCCAGACGAATGGCGTCCTCCTCGCCATCTGCCCGAATGATGGCCACGACAGGGCCGAAGCTTTCCTCGGCATAGAGGCGCATTTCCGGCGTCACATGGTCCACGACCTGGGCTGGCATCAGCACGCCCTCGGCAGCTCCGGCGCTGTGGATGGTGGCGCCCTTGGTCCGCGCGTCCTCGATCAGCGCGGTTACCTTTTCCACCGTCAGGCGATCCACCACCGCGCCCAGCGGGGTTTTGCCGGTGCGTGGATCGCCGGCCTTCAGTTGGGAGGCGCGGGCAGAGAAGCGGTCGACGAACTCGTCGGCGATCTCGGGCACCAGGATGATCCGCTCGGTGGACATGCAGATCTGCCCCTGGTTGAAGAACGCGCCAAAGATTGCGGCCTTGACTGCCTCCTCCAGGTCAGCGTCCTTCAGCACCACCAGGGGGGCTTTGCCACCCAGTTCCAGCACGACCGGCTTCAGATTGCGTGCCGCGCGTTCAGCGATGATCCGACCCACCTTGGTCGAGCCGGTGAAGTTGATGCGGCGGATCGCCGGATGGTCGATCAGTGCGCCAACGATCTCGGCGGCATCTTCGGGGGCGTTTGTCACAAGGCTGACCAGACCACTGGGTAGCCCGCCTTCCTCAAGCGCCTCGACGATCAGGGCATGGGTGCGCGGACAGGTTTCCGATGCCTTGAAGACGACAGCGTTACCGCAGGCCAAAGGCGCCGCCAGAGCGCGCACGCCCAGAATGACTGGCGCGTTCCACGGCGCGATACCCAGCACGACACCCGCTGGTTCGCGGATCGCCATGGCCAGGCAGCCCGCCTTGTCGGAAGGAATGACCTCACCCGAGACCTGCGTGGTCAACGACGCCGCCTCGCGCAGCATGGACGAGGCCAGCATGACGTTGAATCGCGCCCAGGCTTCGGTCGTACCGGTCTCGGCCATCATCGTGGCGACAAATGTATCGCCCTTCGCCGCGAGAGCATCGGCGGCCTTCAGCAGCGTGGCACGCCGGGCGTTCGGCCCCAGCGCCGCCCATGCCGGGAAGGCGGCCGCCGCGGTATCGGCCGCGGCCAATGCCTCGGCCACTGTCTGGGCGGGCGCCTCGCTGGCCTGTTCGCCCGTAACTGGGTTCAGCCTGCAGAACAGGCGTTCTCGGACGGTCATTTGTTTCGCTCCCCGCTTCTGGCGCCATGGCGGTGGCGGCCCAGATCGCAATACCATATAGCGATTGACTGCTATATGACATAGCTGTATGCGTGTTGCAACCGCCTGATCTGCAGAAGGCGCATATTTTGTGGAGTAACAATGGAAGCGTTGGAACTGGACCGGGCCAGTATCCTGAGTCTTCGGGATCTTCTTGGCTATCACCTGCGGCGCGCTTCGCTCCGCGACGTGGCTGGACTTGCAGCCGTGCTCGGGAATGACATCAAGCTTGTACCTTTCACGGTCGTCTGCATGGTCCATGAGTTTCCAGGGATCACCGCAGCCGAGATCGGGCGCCGACTCTCTCTTCAGCGCGCAAATCTCGCACCGCTGCTCGCCGATCTGGACAGCCGCGGACTGATCGAACGCCAGCCCGACTACCGTGACCACCGGATCCAGAGATTGTTTCTGACCGAACAGGGAACGCGAGCTCTGGCCGAATGGCGGGATCGCGTTCTGGCACACGAGGAAGAGACTTTTCGCGCCCTGACTTTGGATGAGCGGGAAACGCTTCGGCGGCTGCTTTCCAAGGTCTGGCAGGATGAGTGAGACGAAGTCCGGCCAGCATCATCGGGCGGATCAGTAACAACTGACATAACGCCGCCGTAAGGCGCGGCCCCCAGGAGGAAAGTCCATATGAGCACAACGACCATACACGTTGGTGTAGGAACGAGGGTACTTGCACTCGTGTTCCTTGCTGCCATGATCGAAGGCTTCGACCTACAGGCGGCTGGCGTTGCCGCACCCAAGCTGGCCCCGGCCTTCGGCCTGCATCCCAGCCAGATGGGCGTGTTTTTCTCGTCCGCGACAATCGGCGCGATCTTTGGCGCACTTGCCGGAGGGATCATCGGCGACCGTTATGGTCGTCGAGCCGGGTTGGTGCTGTCGTTGGCGGTCTTTGGCGCTTTCTCGCTCGGCACCGCCTGGGCTGGTACATTCGATCATCTGGTCATCATGCGTTTCCTGACCGGTGTAGGTATGGGAGGCGCACTGCCTAACCTGATCTCGATCGCCGCCGAAGCAGCCTCACCTGAACGGCGCGGCCGCGCAGTCGCCATCATGTACGCGGGTGTTCCACTGGGCGGAGCCATTGCCAGCCTGGTGTCCATGGTCGGCCTCCACGAGGACTGGCAGTCGATCTTCTTCATCGGTGGCCTGATGCCGCTGGTGCTGGTCATCCCCCTCTATCTGATCCTGCCGTCGTTCCGTGTCGTCCACAACGCCGCCGCCCCCGCCAGCCACTGGCGGGCGCTGTTCGCACGCGGCAGCATGGGCAACACGATGCTGCTATGGGCAGCGTTCTTCTTTGGCATGATCGTGCTGTATCTGCTGTTGAACTGGCTGCCGCAGCTGCTGGTCTCACTGGGCTTTGCCCGCGAACAGGCGGCAATGGTTCAGATCCTGTTCAACATCGGCGGTTCAGCAGGCTGCATGTTGGGCGGCCAGTTGCTGGATAGCGGCCGCCCGGCACTGGCAACCGTCGCCTGGTTCACCGTGCTGATCGTGGCCGTCGTGCTGTTCTCTGTCGTGCCGGGTGGTAATATGACGGCAGCCGTGGCGGCCGGCATTCTGACCGGTGCCACACTGATGGGGTCGCAGGCGCTGCTTTATGGTATTGCGCCGCAGTGCTACCTGGCCGAGGTACGCGGCACCGGCGTCGGACTGGCGGTTTCAGTTGGGCGGATCGGTTCGATTACCGGTCCTCTGCTGGCGGGTTTTCTGCTGGCCAGCGGCATGGGTCCGCAGCAGTTGCTGTTCGCCATCCTACCCTTTGTCACGGTCTGCGGCCTGGCGACCGTGGCGTTGATCATCCGCCGTGGCCGTCGTCCGGCGCTGCTGGCCTGACGGCCTGCCGGGGCGTCGGCGCTGCCGGCGCCCCTTCCCCGTTCCCCTGTGCAGGCCGCGGGCCTGTCGCAAGACATCCATGAACAGAGGAAGACATGATCGCGTTTAGGGCGCCTGTCGATGACATCCTGTTTGCACTGGAGCTGGCCGGTGCCGGGCGGCTACGGGATTGGGACGATGAACTCGCCCGCGAAGTCCTGGGGCAGTTCAGCCGCTTCGCCGAGACCGAGATCGCGCCACTGAACGAGTCCGGCGACGTGCAGGGCTGCCGGCTGGAGAATGGCCGCGTCAGGACGCCGGACGGCTTCGCGCAGGCATGGACCTCGCTGGTGGAACAGGGCTGGCATGCCATCGGCCTTCCTGAGGAATGGGGTGGGCAGGGCTTGCCCGCTCCGTTGCTGGGGGCGGTCAGCGAGATATTCGCGGGGGCCAACCACGCCTTGCAGATGGTCCCGGCACTGGTCCCTGGCGCTGCGCGCACCATCATCAATTTCGGCACCGACGAACAGAAGCAGCTCTGGCTGCCTCGGCTGGCCTCGGGAAACTGGCTGACAACGATGGCCATCACCGAGCCCGGTGCCGGTTCCGACCTGTCCGAGATGCGTACTCGTGCCATTCGCGAGGGCGACAACTGGCGGATCGAGGGCGAGAAGATCTTCATCTCGGGCGGGGATCAGGACTGGACACCGCACATCCTGCATCTGGTCCTTGCCCGCACCGGCACGCTGGAGGAAGGCACGCGTGGCCTCAGCCTGTTCCTGGTTCCGTCGCACGACGAGGCCGGGAGGCGCACAGCGGTCAAGGTCACGCGCATCGAGGAGAAGATGGGCCTGCACGGCTCGCCTACCTGCCAGTTGGCCTATGACGGTCCGATGGGCACACTGCTGGGCAGCGAAGGCGGCGGGCTGCGGGCGATGTTCACGCTGATGAACCATGCCCGGCTTGAGGTCGCGCTACAGGGTCTCGCCCATGCCGCCCGCGCCAGCCATATCGCGCGTTCCTATGCCGCGGAGCGCCGCCAGGGTGGCCGCGTCATCGCGGGCCATGCCGATGTCGCCCGCATGCTGGACGAGGCCGAGGCTCTTGCCCTTGGCGGGCGTCTGGTCACGCTGACGACCATGGTGGAACTGTCGGAAAAGGGTGACAGCCCGCTGGTGGATTTCATGACGCCGGTCGCAAAGGTGCTGGGAACCGAGGCGGGGATCACCGCTTCCGATCTGGGCATCCAGGTGCTGGGTGGCTATGGTTATCTTCGCGAGTATCGCGTGGAACAGGCTTGGCGAGATGCGCGGATCACCGCCATCTACGAAGGTGCCAATGGCATCCACGCGCGGACGCTGGCGACACGTGGCCTGAAGCACGCGGGCGGTGCCGGGGCCGATGCCTTCGAGGCGATGATCGCCGCCCGCCCGGAGCTGGCCGCACCGCTGCGGCTGTGGCGCGTGGCGCGCGCCCATCTTGTGGAGAGCGCTCGGCCCGAGGAGTTCGCCCATGCCTTCATGAAACTGACGACTGCGCTGGCGCTGGCACAGGCATGCGGCCGGCTGGCGGATGCGGCAGCATCCTCGCCCGACCCGGAGCGCTATCGCCGGGCGGCTGCCTGCGTGACAACCCGTACCCTGAACGAGGCGATACGCTGGTCGTCCCAGTGCGGCGCCGAACCCGCCGCGGCCTGAGCATTGGCATCGGCCGGCCGCTTCCTGCGTCCGGCCGGTCTTGTTGCCGCGTCCATCAAACCAGCGCTGAGACGCGCATTCGGGCACGGAAATCGCGTGGCGTCTCACCATCCATTCGACTGCCGAAGAAGCGGCTGAAGTACGAAGGCGAGGAAAACCCAAGATTATAGGCGATGTCCACGACCGACCGGTCGGTGAACACAAGCTGGCGCTTGGCCTCCAGCATAACCCGATCGTGGATCAGCTCGCCGGCCGTACGGCCTGTCGACGCCCTGATGCAGCGCGACAAATGCGTTGGTGTAACCGCCAGCATCCGTGCATACTCGACCACAGATCGCGTTGCATCCGGCTTCTGATCCAACAGAGCCTGAAATCGGACCAGCAGATCCTGCTTGCGTCCAGCCATTGGACTGACCTGTCCACCTTCAGTCGCTTGCGCACGGTGCAACGTCACCAATGCCAGAAAGAAGAGTGCTTCGAGAACGGCGTAGCTTTCTTCACTATGCCGGGCCTGCTCAACCTCGATCCGACGCGCCCAGCCTAGGGCTTCCGCCAACAATGCTGCGTGTTCCGCACCTCTGACCAGGAGGGGCAGAGATGTGCAACCCTTCAGCCAGGGTTTCTGCGCTACCAGGCGGGATATGTTCGTTGTGGGAACCGTGATCACCCAGCCGTTCATATCCGCCGGATAAACGAAGGAATGATTGCAGAGCGCAGGCATCCAGGCCACGGCGGGGCCATCTATGGAACACTGCGCGTAGTCGATCCGCCCCTCCACCCGCCCTTCCTGAAAAACGAAAAGTTGGGCCAAGCCCTCATGGTAGTGTTCGTCGACCCGCCAGCCATGGATGTGGCTACGGTCAGAAATACGCTCACAGTTCAGGAAGCCGACATGGGCAGAGACATCGCCCAGAACGTACTTTCCGCGATCTGGGAGACTTTCCGTCATTGACATCTCCAAGGTTGAAAATGTGCTAGTTTTTATCAGAAGGTTCGATTGCCGCCTACTCAGCCTTCCCGTCAGATTGCACCTGGAGAAGCAGCAGGAACGGACTGAATGGACCGTTTCCTTCAAAAGCCATGGGGAGGAAGACCACATGACCGGAATCGTGATTGCGGGCGCCGGTATCGGTGGACTGACGGCCGCGCTTTGCCTTCATGCGAAAGGCTTCGGTGACATTCGCATCTTCGAGGCTGTGCCTCAGATGAAACCGCTGGGCGTTGGCATCAACGTCATGCCCCATTCGTCCGAAGTGCTCCATAAGCTGGCTCTTGGCCCGGCCCTCGACGAAATCGCCGTGCGTACCCGTTGTGTTGAGTACCGCACCCGCTTCGGCCATCTGATCCAGTCCGATCCGCGAAACGTGGAAGCAGGTTTCTCAGCGCCCCAGTATTCGATTCATCGCGGCGAATTGCAGTTTCTTCTGTTTGACGCGGTGCGCGAACGTCTGGGTTCCGACGCGGTCAAGGCGGGTAAACCCGTCAAAGGCTATCGCCAGGACCCCGACAAGGTGACGGTGTTGTTCGAGGATGGTTCCGATCAGGAAGCCGATCTCCTGATCGATGCCGAAGGCCTGCGCTCGAAGGTGCGGGCGCAGATGCATCCGAACGAAGGGCCCGTGTGCTATGAGGGCACGATGATGTTCCGCGGCGCAACCGAGATGGACATGATCGGCGACGGCCGCACGATGGTGATTGCCGGCAATCACGATGTGAAGTTCGTGACCTATCCGATCAGTGAAAAGGCCCGCAAGCAAGGCAAGGCGCTGACCAACTGGGTTGCTGAGGTCCGGGTGGACCGGCCGCGCCATATCCAGGATGCCGACTGGTCCCGGGGCGCCACGCTGGATTACATCACGCCGTTCAAGGGCTTCAGCATGAACGACATGGATCTGGTGGCGATCATGCGGGGCGCGCCTTCGGTGACGGAATTCCCGATGATCGACCGTGACCCGCTGCCGTTCTGGACCGATGGCCGGGTTACGTTGCTGGGTGATGCCGCTCATCCAATGTATCCGATCGGCGCCAATGGTGCCAGTCAGGCAATCATCGACGGCCGCGTCCTGGCCGATAGCCTGGCGGCCGATCCAGGTCCGGGCGGGCTCCAGGCCTATGAGGCCGAGCGCAGGCCAGTGGCCACGAATGTCGTGCTGATGAACCGCAAGGGCGGTCCCGAGCAGGTTCTGGACATCGCCGATGCCATCGTCAAAGGCCCCGATGACCGGATCGAGGATCTGATCGCCGCGGAAGAGCTTGAGCGGGTCGCCGCCAGTTACCGGGCAACTGCCGGATTCCAGAGGCGGGCTGTTTAGGTCATGCCGGTCTTTCATGCGGGTTTCGCGCAGGGAGGCGCCCCGGTGCGCGTCCATTTTGGCCGCGGTGCGCGCCGGTCCCTGGATCGGGAACTGGATGCTCTATCCTTGTCGCGTGCATTCGTGCTGACCACCCCTCAGCAGGTCCGCGAAGGAGAGGACATTGTCCAGACACTGGGCCGGCGCGCCGTGGGCCTGTTCACCAACGCGACGATGCACACGCCAGTCGATGTCACGGAGGCCGCCCTCAAGCAGGTCGCGGCAAGTGAGGCGGATTGCGTCGTCGCTGTTGGCGGCGGCTCGACCATCGGGCTGGGCAAGGCCATCGCGCTGCGGACAGACCTGCCACAAATCGTATTGCCCAGCACCTATGCCGGATCCGAGGCGACACCGGTGCTGGGTCAGACCGAGAACGGTGTGAAAACCACGTTGAGGTCGGAGAAAGTCCAGCCCGAGGTCATCATCTATGACCCGGAACTGGTCGCCACGTTGCCTGTGTCTATGACTGTTACCAGCGGGCTGAATGCAATGGCCCACGCCGTCGAAGGGCTCTATGCCCATGACGCCAACCGGCTCTCCAGTGCCTTGGCGGTCGAAGGCATCCGTGCCTTTGTCTCCGGTCTGCCTGGGGTGGTCACGGCGCCAGACAATCTGGCCGCCCGCGAAGACACGCTGTTCGGCGCCTGGCTATGTGGAACGGTGCTGGCCCAGGTCGGCATGGCCCTGCATCATAAACTATGTCACACACTGGGCGGCACGCTGAACCTGCCTCATGCCGAGACCCATGCCATAGTCCTGCCTCATGCCATCGCGTACAACGAGGTGGCCGCCGCTGAGGTGCTGCAACCGGTCGCCCGGCTTCTGGACAGCGGCAGTGCAGCCGGTGGCCTTTATGACTTCGCTCAGCGCATGGGCGCTCCGCTGGCGCTGAGGTCGCTCGGCGTGACCGAGGCCGATCTGGACAATGTGGCGGATCTGGCCGTGCTTACGCCCTACTCGAACCCGCGCCGGATCGAACGCAATGGTGTTCGCCAGCTTCTGCAAGATGCCTGGCTGGGCCGCCGTCCCTTCAGCTCCTGAGGTTTTCCGATGATCCCTTATTTCAACGAGGAAGGATCAGCCGATGCGGTCAATGGCCGCATGGGTCCTGACGTTGACCCGCGCCTGGCCGAGATCTTCACCGCGCTGGTCAGGCATCTGCACGCCTTTGCAAAGGAAGTGCACCTCACGCAGGAAGAATGGGAAGCCGGCATCGCATTCCTGACCCGAACCGGTCAGATCTGCTCTGAGGAGAGGCAGGAATTCATCCTGTTGTCGGATACATTAGGCTTGTCGATGCTGGTCGATGCGATCAACAACCGCCGCCCGCTTGGCGCGACTGAGAACACCGTGTTTGGCCCATTTCATGTCGATGGTGCGCCGGTTCGCCAGATGGGCGCTTCGATCTCACTGGACGGCAAAGGCGAAAGCTGCCTCTACGAAGGCCGTGTCATTGATCTGAATGGCGAACCTATCGACGGCGCGACCGTGGATGTCTGGTCGGACAACGCGGAAGGCTTCTATGATGTGCAACAACCCGGCATTCAACCGAAATGGAACAATCGTGGCAGGTTCGTCACCGGTTCCGACGGGAAATACAGCTTTGTTGGCATAAAGCCAGTCAGCTATCCAATCCCCGATGATGGGCCTGTCGGCAAGATGCTCAGTCATCTAGGACGTCATCCCTATCGTCCTGCCCATATGCACTACATGGTGACAGCGCCAGGGTTCCGAAAGATTGTGACCCATATCTTTGTTGACGGCGATCCTTACCTGGAATCCGACGCTGTGTTTGGGGTTAAGAAAACGCTGATAGCGTCGTTTGAACCCATCCAGGGTGATATCGCCTGGCGGTCACCATTCGACTTCGTGATGGTGCCGGAAGATCATCGTTCTTAAGTATTCGTTCTCGGAGAAAAATATGTAGCTGGGATTGAACAGTTCCCGATGCGTTGATCCGTTCGTGAGGTTCGTCGGACCCGTGTTCTGGTATTCCAGGGCCTGTTGGAATGGAGCGTTTTTCCTGCGCTTCTGGTGGGTGTGAAGCAAAGCCCGTGCCCATCAGCTGCGCTACGCCGTTTCGCCATATTCACAGCCGGTATGAAGGCATATTGCAAGATCCGCCCTGGCAAGATTTTCTCGCCGCTGCGGCCTCGACACCGCCGGTCGGCTCAGTCACGGCGCTGCGCAAGACATCCCACCTTGTCTGCGCCTTCATCTGCCTCTGCCAGGCCCCTATCGGTTCACGCTGACCTGATACTGGAATGCGTCGGCCCTATAATAGAGCTGCTCAGCATCAATCGGCGTGCCGTTCGCATCGTGCGTCAGCCGCTCGATCCGTAGGAGTGGAGCCCCTTCCACCACTTCCAGCAGCGTGGTGTGAGGGAGGGTTGCGGCGATGGCACCGATGACGAGATCCGCCCGCCCCAGCCGCACGCCGAGATCCCCTTCCAGCATCGCGAAGACGTCGCGCCCTTCCAGATCCATTCCAGCCAGCCGTCGGCCGAGCTCTACAGGTAGCCAGGTGTCTTCCACCGAAAGCGGCTCGCCATCGAGCAGCCGGAGACGCCGGATGGATGTCACTGGAGCGCCCTCCGGCAAGCGCAGCCACTCGGCACTATCGGCCTTCGCGGGTTCCTCGCGCACGTGGAGAACACGGTTACGGATGCTCCTCCCCTTCGCGGCCATGGCCTCGGACAAACCTTGCAAACTATGGAGAGGCTGCACCGCACGAGGGCGTGCGACGAACCAGCCTTTGCCGGGCACCACGAAAGCCAAGCCTTCCCGTGCCAACTCCCCCACGGCCCGTCGCACGGTGATGCGGGACACGGAGAAGCGCGACTGCAGAGCCGCCTCGGAGGGCAGGCGGTCGAAGGTCCTCAGCCGTCCGGCGGCAATATCCGCTCGCAGGGCGTCCCGGATCACGTCGTAGAGCGGCCTTGGGTAATCCGAACCATCGTCCGCTTCTTTTCTCATCACATCGCCTTTTTCCTATGCGGAGACCTTACCGCGAGGGGATATTTTTGCCCCACTGATCACATATCCTCTTACTATGACGAGATATGACTAGTTATAACAAGGTGCTTATCCAGCGAAAACGGAGCTTCACTTGATCAGGATGCTAGGCCGCGCCGGCCGCGTGCCCGCCGCCCTCGCAGGCATCGTACTCCTCTGGTGGGTCCTCAGTGCTCTGCCGGGCGTGAACCCCGTTTTCCTGCCGAGCCCGCCCGTCGTCACCGCGGCTTTTGTCGAGCTGTGGACGGACGGAACGCTTCTCGGCGATCTGCGCGTCTCGCTCGGCCGGGCGGCCATCGGCTTTGCCATCGGCGCCACGCTGGGCGTGTTGGTGGGGCTGCTGACATCACGCACTCGCCTGATCGGCCATGCCGTGACGCCCATGCTGATGCTGCTGCGCCCCATCCCCGCCATCGCCCTCGTGCCGCTGGCCATCGTCTGGTTCGGCATCGGGGAGGGATCGAAGCACTTCGTGATCGCCTATACCGTTTTCCTCGCCGTCTGGCTCAGCACGCATCACGGCGCCTCTTCCGTCGCGGGGACCTATATCCGCGCATCCCGTTCGCTGGGGGCAGGCCGTCTGCGGGAGTTCTTCGAGGTCGTGGTGCCTGCCGCCGCGCCGCATATCGTCGCGGGGCTGCGCATGGGGGCCGCGCTGGCTTTTCTCTCCCTGGTTGCGGCGGAGCTGACCGGCGCCTCCTCCGGCATTGGCTTCCGCATTCAGGAGGCCCGCCAGTTCATGCAGACCGACGTGATGTTCGTGAACCTCATCCTCCTCGGTGTGCTCGGCGCGGCGCTGGATGCGGCCTTCGTCGCCGCCAGCCGCCGCCTCGTGCACTGGGAGGTCATGTGAGCACCACCCTTTCCACCGGAGCGGTCCGCGCGACCGCGGCCGAGATCCGCTTCATGGGCCGGCGCGGGCCTGTACAGGCCCTCGCCCCCACGGAACTGGTCCTTGAGCCCGGCTCCTTCACCGCGCTTATCGGGCCGTCCGGCTGCGGCAAGTCCACCCTGCTCAACGCCATCGCCGGCTTTGTGCCGCTGTCCGGTGGCGCGGTGACAGTGGATGGCCGCCCCATCCGCGGCCCGAGCCCCGAGGTCGGCGTCGTCTTCCAGCAATACGCGCTGTTCCCCTGGTTCACCGCGCGCGGGAACGTGGAGTTCGCCCTCAGGCGGCTTGGCCATTCCGCCGCCAGGCGCCGTCAGGCGGCGGAGGCCGCGCTGGCGGAGGTCGGCCTCGCCGGACGAGGGGATTCCTACCCAGGGCAGCTTTCGGGCGGCATGAAGCAGCGCGTGGCGCTGGCCCGCACCCTGGCGGCGCGGCCCCGGGTTCTGCTGATGGACGAGCCCTTCGGCGCCCTGGATGCCCAGACCCGGGCCTCGATGCACGAACTGCTGCTCGGCGTTTGGCGGGCGCACCGTACCACCGTGCTCTTCGTCACGCACGACGTGGACGAGGCACTGGTGCTGGCGGATCGCGTCCATGTCATGGCCGCCGGCCCCGGCCGGATCGTCGAGACAATAGAGCTGGGCGATCGCGCCGCCCGCGCCGGCGCCGAGGTGGGCCCCGAGTACCTCGCCCAGCGCAATCGCATCATGGGCCTCCTGCGCCACGCACCGGCGGCCGAGGCCGCCTGACCCCTGTCTTCCCGATGGACCGACCGATGACCCGCGTCACCCGCCGCGCCTTTGCCGGCGCCCTCCTCCTCGCTCCCGCAATCATGCCCAGCCTGGCGCGCGCCCAATCGCCACGCCCTGTCCGGATCGGCGGCGGCCTCTCCGTGGAGGCACCGCAATTTGCCCTGGCACAGGAGCGCGACCTGTTCGGGGCGGCGGGTCTTGCTCCGGCTGTCACCAACTTCCCCACTGGGCGCGAGGCCTTCGAGGCACTGATCGGCGGCCAAGTCGACCTTGCGATGATGGCGGAGCTTCCCGTCGTGGTCGGAGCACTGCGCGCGCAGAAGTTCGGCGTGGTCGGCACGCTGTCCCGCTACAGGGGCATGCGCATCGTCACGAAGAAGCAGGGCGGCACGGCGCCCATGCTCGCCACGCTGACGGGCCGGAAATTCGGTGTCACGCTCGGCACCAACACGCATTTCATGCTGATGTCGGAACTGGCCACGGCCGGCATCCAGGCCGAGATCGTCAATATCGGGCCGGCCGATCTCATTGCGGCGCTCGCGCGCGGCGATGTGGATGCGGCAGCCCCCTTCCCGAACGCCTATGCCGGCACGCGCCGTGCGCTGGGTGCCGACTATGCTGAGATCCCTGTCAGGTCCTATCAGCCGACCTACCTTCTCGTCGCCTCCGAGGCCTTCGTCCGGGACGTCGACGTGACGGGCCGCTTTCTGTCAGCGCTGCTCAAGGCCGAGGCGGCCATGGCCACCGAAACCGAGGCGGCCCAGGCCGCGGCCGCGCGGCTGGCGGGCCGGGCACAGAACCTTGAAGCTGTGCGCGCGGCTTGGCCCGATTACGACGCCCGAATCAGCCTCGACCGGCCGTTGCTCGATCTGATGGAACGCGAGGGCCGCTGGCTGGCCGAGACCGGGGCCGCGCGCGGCGCCTCCACCGAGCCCGCCGTCTTCCGCGCGGCGATCGCGGAGGCGCCACTGCGCGCCGTCATGCCTGACCGTGTGACCCTGGACTGATCGATGCGCACCCTTTCCCCCGAGATCCTGGCCGCCTCCCGCCTGCTGCTGCGGCCAGGCCAGGCCCTGCTGCCCGAAGGTTTCGCGCGCGACGTCGCCGTCCTGGTGGAGCACGGCCGCTTCGCCGCGGTCGGCCCGGCTCCGGCGATCCTCGCCGCGAACGCGGATCTCGCTCCGATCGACCTGCCGGATCACGCGCTGATGCCGGGCTTCATCGATGCGCATCATCACCTGACCCAGGCCATTGGCAAGTCGCTCGCCTTCGGTGAACCCTCCGAGATCTTCCGCCGCATCTGGGTGCCGATGGAATCGCACCTGGGCGGGGAAATGGCGGGGCTCTCCGCGAAGCTCGCGGCCCTGGAGGCGCTGCGAGGCGGTTTCACGACCGTGGTGGATGCCGGGACCCGGCATGAAGGCGACCTCGACCCCATCGCCGACGCGGTGCGGGGGGCCGGGCTACGCACCGTGCTCGGCCTGATCTGCAACGACGCAACCGGGCCGGAACCTGCCGATCCGGCCCCGATCCTCGCACGTGCGGAACGCCACCTTGCCCGCTGGGCCTCGGACGGGCTGGTTCATCCGTCCCTCGCCATCTCGATCCCGGAGGTGGCGACGGATGCCATGCTGCACAGGGTCGCCTCCCTCTGCGCCGAGGCCGGCGTGCCGTTCCAGACCCATGCCAACGAGCACCTCGTCGCCGTGGAGCGCTCCCTCGTCGCACGCGGGCTGCGGCCGGTGGAGCACCTGCAGGCGACCGGCGCGCTGAACGCGGCCGCACTCCTGGCGCACGTGACTCTGGTCACGCCGCGCGAGCTGGGGCTGCTGCGCGACAGCGGTGCCACGGTGGCCTACTGCCCTGTCGCCTCGCAATGGAAGGGGAATGCCGTCGCGCCCGCCACGGCCATGCTGGAGATGGGCATAGGTCTGGCGCTGGGCACCGACGCCACCCGCAGCGATGCGTTCCGCCTGCTCGATGCGGCAGAGGCCTCGCAGCGCCTCGCCTATGGCATCCCGCAGGGCGATTTCTCCTGCGGCGGCGGCTGGCCGTGGATGGTCCATGCCACGGCGGCCTCCGCGGACGCGCTCGGCCTCGGCGCCGTTACCGGCCGCATCGCGCCGGGCCTCGCGGCCGACTTCCTGCTGGTGGACCTCGCCGTGCCGGAGCTCGTGCCGTCACGGGACCTGATGTGGGAGCTGACCCGCTTCGGCAACCGCGACCAGATCGAGGCCGTCTTCGTGGCGGGCCGCCTCCGGCTCTGGCGCGGATGGCCATTGGACTGGGATGCACGTGCCACCATGCGCGAGGTGGCGGCCCGCGCGGAAGCCACGATCGCCGGTTCGCCGATCGTCAAGATCCATCCGGATTCGGCGAGCCACCGCATCGCGTCGGCCGGCTGACCGGCGCCACCAACCAGGGATCGTCATGTTTCTCATCATGGCCTGTATGGCGCTGGTCGCGGCCGGCGCCGCGATCCAGGTCGCGGTCGGTGCCGGCCTCAGCATCGTTTGCGGAGCCGCGCTCTTCCTGTGGCTTGGCACCGCCGTCGGCGTACCGGTCCTCTTGCTGCTCAACCTCCTCGTGTCCCTGGTGGCCACGGCTCTGGGTGGGGTGCGGTTGCGCTGGGGGGATGTGGCCCTGTCATCGGGCTCCATCCTGCTGGGCTGTGCGGCAGCGGCCGTCCTGCCGTCCATCCCGGAGGCTGCGCTGAAGGGAATAACGGCCGCTGTCCTGCTTCTCGCTGCGCTGCCGCGCCCGGCCGCACCCGTCACCGTCCCCGGATCCGATAAGGGCTGGGCGGGGATCGCCGGGGCCGGCATCGTGACAGGGATGCTCACCCTGTGGACCGCCAGTCCCGGTCCGGTGACTCCCGTCGCGCTGGCCCGCGCGGGACGCTCCGGCGACGAGGTACGGCGTGTCATGCAGCCGGTTTCCTGCGTGGGGTATGGCGTGGCCCTCGCAGTCGCCGGCCTGCCCACCACCAGCGCCACGGGAGCTGGCATTCTGTGGAGCCTGATCACCGCCTGTCTGGCCGGGGCAGGCTGCGGCTTCATGCTGCGGCCCAGGATCGAGCCGGGTCGCGTTGTCAAGCTGATCCGCCTGATCGCGGTGGCCGCCGCCGCACTGCTTCTGCTTTCCCTGCGAAGCTGACAGCAGCTTTTCAGCACAAGCGACCGGTACCTTCCCCAGCGGCCCGGCCCTGATAGGCAGAACGCACCCTCAAGGCGGCGTTGCTGGACGGAGGCTCCTCCTGCATGAACCAGCCGGGGCTGACCACGACCGACTGCCCGGTCAGCGCATTGGCCGGGAAGCCGGACAGGAACACCACGGTCTGGGCCACGTTGTCCACTGTGGTGAACCGCCGCCCACCGTGTCCTTCAGCATCACCTTGTGCATGACGTCATCGTCGCTGATGTACCTGCTTCGGGATCTGCTTCTCCGCCAGTGGCGCACGCACGAAGCCTGGGCAGATGACGTTGAAGCGCACGTCATGCGTCGCCCTCCGGTGCTTCATGCCGTCTCACCCGGCAACCCTGCTTGCAGCGGATGAGAACATTCAAGCACAACGCCATGGATTTCCCGGTACGATTCGATTACGAATCAAACTGCCGCCCCGAGGAGAAGCGGGCGACGGAGGAAACAACCGTGCCCACCTATTATGGCGACACCACCGGCACCCTGTCCGGCTCTCAGTCCGGGGGAGCCCAGATCCTGCGCGGCGGCCTCGAACCGATAGATCCTTACACCGGTCGCTACAACGACCAGTTGTATGGCGACGCCCAGGCCTTGGCTGGCCATGCCCGCGGCGGCAATGACATCATCTACGGCGTCAGCGCGAGCTACTCGACCGAACTCATCGCTGGCGACGCCGCCACGATGGATGGCTCCAGCCGCGGCGGCAACGACACCATTTTCGGTGGCTTCGGCTCCCACCTCAGCATCACGATCGTGGGCGACGCGCTGGAGCTGCACGGCGCATCCCGTGGGGGTAACGACCTGATCTACCCTGGCTCGAACGGTGCGTCAGGCGGTGGCTTCGTCGCCGGCGATGCGCGGACCATGGATGGCACCACGCGCGGCGGCGACGATACCATCATCGGCGGCGGCATCGGGATGGCACTTTACGGCGACGCCTCGATCCTCAGCGGCCACGCCCGTGGCGGAAATGACCACTTCCGGCTCTCGGATGGCGCTCAGAGCCTTTATGCTTATGGCGACGGCCGGCTGACCGAACACGCACGCGGCGGCGACGACGTGATCGTGGGCGGGAGCAACGCCCCTTACGTCATGATGTATGGCGATGGAGCCCTGTCCGACCAAGCGAGGGGCGGCAATGACATCCTGATCGCCGGCAGCAACTCCTTCGAGATCATGTGGGGCGACGGGCCGAAGACTGGCACCACCAGAGGTGGCAGCGATACGTTCGTCTTCGCCACCGGTAGCGGTCGCGACCAGATCATGGATTTCGAGCAAGGCAAGGACCACATCGACCTGACCGGCTATGCCAGCCAAGGCATCCACGGTTTTGCCGACCTCACGCTCGTGGCAGGCGCCGTCATCGGGGATTCGGATCCTAACGCCACCTCCATTCAGTTCTCCACCAGCAGCGTGGTGGTCGTGCACGGTGTGCCTCACCTCACGGCAACGGATTTTCTTTTCGCCTGACTGATCGTCGCCATTGCGGTAGCCGTTTCCCGATCATCCGCATGGTGAAATGGCGCTCGCCCGCGTCCTGGGGACGCGGACGAGCAGGTGACATGAACGCCTGATCAACCGATCCGGGGTGAAGGGGAAGCTGTCGCGATCCTGCGCCATCCGTCCGTTGCTCTCGTCAACGGCATCCTGAAGGTGAACCGCGTCTCGCCGGGGCCTGAAGCGAAGCTGTTGGCCAGACCCGGATCTGGCCCTGGGTTAAAGCTGGCGCAGGAACTTGGAGAACGCCTCAAGCGTCTCATCACTGACGTGATGCTCCAATCCCTCAGCATCGCTTTCCGCGATTTCCGGGGGTACGCCGACCGCCTTGAGGAAATCGACCACAACGCGATGGCGTGCCCGCACCTTCCGCGCCAGGGCATGACCCTCCGGGGTCAGGAAAATGCCCCTGTATGGCTTTGACTGAGCGAGCCCCAGACCCTTGAGCCGCCCGATGCTCTTGATGGCCGTGGCGTGCGAAACCCCCAGGCGGCGCGCCAGATCGGTTGCACGGGCCTCCCCTTCCCGCTCCAGCAGGTCGTCGATCAGTTCGACGTAGTCCTCAAGCACGGCCGAGGCACGGCCGGCACGCGCAGAGGCATGGCGCGCGGCCTGCATGTCTTCTTCGGGCAGCGTCACGTCCGGATCTCCCGGCCTGCCTTGCTCAGCGTCGTCCTGCATCATCAGGCCGAAGAATACCTCATGCCGATGAAAATGCCACGGCTGGGCCAAGTTCGCAGGTTTCGCTCTTGATTGTAGCCTATGCTACATGCTTTGTATTGGACTTGACATACGAGCAGTAGCTACAGGAAAGTTCATGCTGGACAACCGATCGCCCAAGCGCTTTCTCGCGATGGCAGCGCTTGCCGCCGTCTTCCTGTTCGGCAGCCAAGCCACAGGCGCCGCCCAGACCCCGCGCGACCGGCCACTGCGTGTGGTCACCACCTTCACCATCCTGCAGGACATGGCCCAGACCGTGGCCGGCGAGGCCGCGATCGTGGAATCGATCACCCGGCCGGGCGCCGAGATCCATGACTACGAGCCGACGCCACTGGATATCGTGAAGGTCCAGGCGGCGGACCTCGTCCTCTGGAACGGCATGGGCCTGGAACGTTGGTTCGAGCGCTTCTTCCAGCGGGTAAAGGATGTTCCCTCGGTGGTGTTGACCGAGGGCATCGAGCCCATCGGCATCACGGAGGGTCCCTATGCTGGCCGCCCCAACCCGCACAGCTGGATGTCACCCGCCAATGCGGTGATCTATGTCGAGAACATTCGCCGGGCACTCACAGCGGCCGACCCCCGCAATGCCGAGACCTACAACACCAATGCGGCTCGCTACACCCAGCAGATCCGCGCGCTCGACGCGCCGATCCGTGCGCAGCTTGCCGGCATTCCCGAGGAGCGCCGCTGGCTGGTGAGTTGCGAGAGCGCCTTCTCCTACCTGACCCGGAACTACGGCATGAAGGAACTCTACCTCTGGCCGATCAATGCCGAGGAGGAAGGTACACCCCGCCAGATCCGGCGTGTCGTCGACACGGTACGGAAGAACCGGATCCCGGTGGTGTTCTGCGAAAGCACGGTCAGCGACCGGGCCATGAAACAGGTCGGACGCGAGGCCGGCGCCAGGTTCGGTGGCATGCTGTACGTGGACAGCCTGACGGCGGAAGATGGCGTGGCGCCGACCTTCGTCAAGTTGCTGGAATACAACGCCAGCACCATCGTCCGCGCCTTCCAGCCGCCGCCTGGACGGTAGACACGTCATGCTCATGTCCCCGTCGCGTAGCGTGGCACTGCCGAGGCAGGACAGGCACGGCGCCTCGTCCCTGCGCCGCATCGGCCGGCGGCTGCTGTCCAGGGCGGCACCGGATCCGGGGCCGCCACAAGGCAAGACGCTCGACCTCAGGGTGGAGGGGGTAACGGTCGCCTATGCCAACGGCCATGTCGCGCTGAGGGATGCCTCGCTGCGGCTGGACGGGCCTACGATCTGCGGGCTGCTCGGCGTCAACGGCGCCGGCAAGTCCACGCTCTTCAAGGCCATCATGGGCATGGTACGGCCGGCCTCCGGCACAGTCCGGATTGGCGGCCGCACGGTGAGCGAGGCGCAGAAACTCAGTTGGATGGCCTATGTCCCCCAGAACGAGGAAGTGGACTGGGCCTTTCCGGTCAGTGTGCGCGATGTCGTCATGATGGGCCGCTACGGCTACATGAACATGCTGCGCATCCCTTCCGCTGCGGATCGTGCCGCCGTGGAGGAAGGACTCCGCCGGGTCGGCATGGAGGAATTCGCCGGGCGGCAGATCGGGCAGCTCTCGGGTGGGCAGAAGAAGCGTGTCTTCCTCGCCCGTGCGCTGGCCCAGGACGGCCGGATCATCCTCCTGGACGAACCCTTTGGAGGCGTGGACGTCACCACACAAGGCCAGATTATGGAACTGCTGCGGGAACTGCGGGCGGAAGGGCGGATCATCCTCGTCTCCACCCACGACCTCGCCAGCGTGCCGGAATTCTGCGATCAGGTGGCGCTGGTCAAGGGTACCGTGCTTGCCGCCGGCCCCTGCGGTAACGTCTTCACCCCCGCCCAGATCGCGCGCGCCTTCGGCGACGCCGCCAAGCCGTCCAGCCCGGGGACAGCGCAGGCCGATGAACGCCTGACGCTGCGGGACGGCGGGAATGGCGAGCGGTTCGTGGTCACCACCGATGGGCGGGTGCTCGGCCGCCTGGGCCCGGAGGCATGAGGGAGCCGTCGATGGAGATCCGGCCGTGACGGAGGAGTTGCTGATCCCCTTCGCCTACGAATACATGCGCAATGCGATATATGTCAGCACCGTGATCGGCGCTGTCTGTGGCCTGCTGTCCTGTTTCGTGGCGCTCAAGGGTTGGTCGCTGCTGGGCGATGCGCTGTCGCACGCCGTGGTGCCGGGCGTGGCGCTGGCCTGGATCCTGGGCCTGCCCTTCGCACTCGGTGCCTTCGCCTCGGGCATGCTGGCCGCCTGGTGCATGGGCTTCATTCGCCGCAACAGCCGCATCCGCGAGGACTCCGCGATCGGCGTGGTCTTTACCGCCTTCTTCGGCCTCGGCTTGGTCCTGCTGACGCTCTACCCGAGCAATATGCGGCTGCAGACGGTGGTGTTCGGCAACGTGCTTGGCATCGCGCCGGCCGACACGATGCAGATGCTGCTTGTCTCGGCCGGCGTGCTGCTGGTCATGGCACTGCGTGGGCGCGACCTGACACTCTGGGCCTTCGATGCCGCCCATGCACAGGCGATCGGGCTTGACACACGCCTGCTGCAGATGCTGCTGCTGGGCTGTGTCGCCGCTGTCGCCGTCACAGCCATGGTGGCAGTGGGCGCGGTGCTGGTCATTGCCATGCTGGTGGCCCCGGGTGCCACGGCCTATCTGCTGACAGATCGTTTCGGACGGATGATGGCGGGTGCCACGGCCCTCGGCGCCAGTACCGCGTTTACCGGCGCCTATCTCAGCTACTTCCTGGACGGCTCCACCGGCGGCGTCATCGTCACACTACAGGCACTGATTTTCACGGCGGTTCTGATCCTCGCGCCACGGCATGGCATCCTGGCCAGCCGCCGTGCCAGGCGACAGGCGGGCAGGCTGGAACAAGCGGCATGATCGACACTTTCCTCGCTCCGTTCAGCCATGGCTTCATGCTGGAGGCGATGGGGGCCGGCGCCCTGGTTGCGACGGCCTGCGCACTGCTCTCCTGCTACATCGTGCTGAAGGGCTGGTCACTACTGGGTGATGCGATCTCCCATGCGGTCCTGCCGGGTGTCGTGCTGGCTTCCGCGGCCGGGTTGCCACTGGCGCCGGGCGCCTTTGCTGCCGGCATGTTCTGCGCGCTGGGAGCAGGTTTCGTCCAAAGCCATAGCCGGGTGAAGGAGGATGCGGCACTCGGGGTCGTGTTCACCGGCATGTTCGCGGCCGGCATCGTCATGCTGGCCTTCCTGACCACCGAGGCCCACATCACCCACATCCTTTTCGGCAACATTCTGGGGATTGAGCGGGAGGACCTGTGGCAGACCCTGATCGTCGGCGGCATCACGCTGGCTGTCCTGCTGGTAAAGAGCCGCGATCTGACGCTTTTCTGCTTCGACGCGACACATGCGCGGGGGATCGGACTCAACACCGGAATGCTGCGCTACCTTTTCCTCGCCCTGCTCTCGGCAGCGGTGGTGGCCGGCGTGCAGGCGGTCGGTGTCATCCTGGTGGTAGCGCTGCTGATCACGCCAGGGTGCATCGGCTATCTGCTGTCCGATCGCTTCGGCCGCATGTCGGCCATCGCCGTGACCGCCGCCGTGGCCGCCACCCTCATCGGTATCCTCGCCAGCTACCACGCCAACATCTCTCCCGCAGGTAGCATCGTCGTCGTGCTGTCGCTGCTGTTCGCCTTGGCCCTCACCCTGGCGCCGAAGCATGGCCTGCTCGCGGGCCGACATGCGCGCCGCGAAGCCGGCAGGACAAGTGTTCCGCATGACACCGGAACTTCCGTCAGCCGACCTCACGAAGCGAGCGCTGGAGACAGAACATCGGCCGCTAAGGCCGGATTGTAGGCGGGCCTCAGACCAGAAGCGTGTCCTCGACCGCCCAGGTCAGGGCCACGCGCTCCTGGGGTCGCACGACAATCGCATCCGCCCGATGCTGCTGCTTTGCGACCACGGGATCGCCACCGGCATCGAGTTGCAGCACGCAGCGCGTCAACTCACCCATGAAGGTCACTTCGCGTACCGTGGCCATCAGATGATTCCGACCCGGCGGGACCGGACTGCCGGCTGGAAGGATTCCGATTTTCTCCGGCCGGATCATGCAGGCCTGCCCCGGGGCTGCCGAGGAAGCGACGGTACCTCGCAGGAGGGTGCCGCCCAGCGATACGCAGCGCACCCCTGGGCGATCCACCCCCATATCCTCCACGGGCAGGAAATTCGCCTCGCCGACAAAGGAAGCGACGAAGCGATTGGAGGGGCGATCATAGAGTGTGGCCGGATCGTCGAGTTGCTCTATCCGCCCCTGGTTCATCACAGCCACCCGGTCAGACATGACCAGCGCCTCCTTCTGGTCGTGCGTGACGTAGATGAAGGTGATGCCAAGGCGTTCATGCAGTGCCTTGATCTCCAGTTGCATCTCCTCGCGCAGTTGCTTGTCGAGGGCCGAGAGCGGCTCGTCCATCAGCAGCACCGGCGGGTTGAAGATCACCGCCCTGGCAATGGCCACGCGCTGCTGCTGACCGCCGGAGAGCTGCTGCGGATAACGGCCACCGAAAGCGGATAGCCGGACAAGGTCCAGTGCCTGGCGCACACGCTCCACGATCTCCGCCTTGCCGACCCCGCGCTGCTTCAGGGCAAAGCCGACATTCTCCGCCACCGTCATGTGGGGAAAGAGCGCATAGCTCTGGAAGACCATCCCGATTCCGCGCCGATGCGGGGGCAAATGGGTCACATCCCGCCCGTCCAGGGCAATCTGGCCGGATTCGGGTGTTTCGAAGCCGGCGATCATCATCAGCGTGGTGGACTTGCCGGACCCGGAAGGACCCAGGAAGCTGATGAATTCGCTGCGCCGGATCGACAGTGAAAGCCGGTCGATGGCAAGGTGGCTGCCGTAACGCTTGGTGATCTCACGGAGGGTGATCTCGGCACCGGAGCTCTCAGGATGGGGAGTCGCTGCGTCCTCTGGCATCCGGTTTGCTTGACCTCTTCTCAGCATCGGGAATTCAGCATGGACGAGACGAAATGCGCCTGTCCAGCTCCGGGATTCGGTCTCTCCCTGCGGCAGGGAAAGCAGCCATGAACGCACCTTTGCCATTGGGAAGCGGCCCCGGGACTGTTGCGCTGCCCATGGCGGGCACGGACCTAACCAAGAACCGGCGAGCCTTCGGTTCACGGCATGCAATGATACTGCTGGTTCTGCCGCTGCTATTCTATATGCTCGTCTTCTATGCCTACCCCGTAGCTGCCATGCTGTCCCGCAGCCTGCTCACCGAGGAAGGCTGGACGATCTCGGTTTTCATCTCGCTGCTCGGTGATGCGATCTTCTGGCGCGTGCTCGGCATCACCATGCAGATAAGCCTTGCGGTCACGCTGCTCTGCCTGCTGCTCGCCTATCCGGTGGCCTATGCTTTCGCGCGCATGCGGCAGTCCCATGCGAACCTGCTGATGATCCTGGTGCTGATCCCGTTCTGGACCAGCATCCTGGTGCGCACCTATGCCTGGATGGCGCTGCTCGGGCGGCGCGGCATCGTCAACAATGCCCTGGTCGCGAGCGGATTGATCGATACGCCATTGCAGCTGATGAACACGCGCCTGGCAGTCTATCTTGCCATGGTCCATGTGCTGCTGCCCTTCATGATCCTGCCCCTGACGGCGACGTTGCGCAGTCTGGACTGGCGCCTGGTGCGGGCGGCGAACGGGTTGGGTGCCGGACCCTTTGCAGCCTTCAGGCAGGTGGTCCTGCCGCTTTCCCTGCCCGGCGTCGCAGCCGGCTGCGTTCTGGTCTTTGCCCTTTCAGTCGGCTTCTATATCACCCCGGTCCTTGTGGGGGCTGGATCGGATGTGATGATAGCGATGTTGATCAGCGATCTGGTGAACCAGCTCAACTGGGCGCGCGCCTCGGCAATGGCGGTGGTTCTGCTGCTGATCGTCGCTCTCGCCTTCGCTCTGCTGGCCCGGATCGTCCCGCTGGGACGGGTGTTGCAGGGAGGGCATTGAGTTGCCCCTGCTGCGCCGTGTCCTGCTGATCGCCGCGCTGGTCCTGGTGCTGGGCTTCCTGGTCCTGCCGGTGGTGGTGGTGGTGCCACTCTCCTTTTCGACCGCGCGCTACCTTTCCTTTCCGCCTCCGGGCTTTGGCCTCGGCTGGTACCGGATCTTCTTCGGTAACGAGGCCTGGACCAACGCCGCCGTGATGAGCCTCTGGACCTCGCTGGTTTCCACCCTGCTCTCGGTCGGACTCGGTGTGCCAGCCGCAATCGGGCTCGCGCGAGGACGCTTTCCCGGCAAGGGGCTGATCCAGGCACTGATCCTGTCACCGATCGTGGCGCCGGGCATCGTCGTGGCGATCGGCCTCTATTATGTCTATGCGCGCTTCGGCCTGATCGGAAGACCGATCGCCCTGATCCTGGGACAGACTGCACTGGCCGTGCCCTTCGTGGTGGTGAACGTTGTCTCCGCTTTGAGTGGCCTCGACCGGCGGCTGGAACGCGCGGCTCTCAGCCTGGGCGCCACGCCCTGGGGGGCCTTTCGCCAAGTCACGCTGCCGCTCATCCAACCGGGCATCACCGCCGGCGCGGTCTTTGCCTTCGTGGTCTGCTTCGATGAACTGCTGATCGCCCTATTCTTGGCTGGTACCGGCGCCGTTACCCTACCCCGCCGCATGTGGGAGCAGTTGAACTACAATCTCGACCCTACGATCGCGGCCGCTTCGACTCTGCTGATCGTGTTGACCACGCTGCTGATGCTTGGCGCCGAGTTTCTTCGGCGGCGCTCGGCCCGGCTGCGCTCCGGTGTTTCCAACGGATCCTAACGGGAGAAGATTGCCATGGACGACCGTATCTCACGCCTGCTTGCGCGCCTCGCGGCGGAGCCACCTCATGCGGCGGATCTTACGCGGCGGCGCTTCATCCACCGGGCCGCCTCCTTCGGGCTAACGGCTGCTGCGGCTTCGGCGCTCACGCAGGGCTTTGGCATGCCGGCTCTGGCGCAAGGGGTAGATCTTCCGGAGATCCGCTCCATCCCCGAGAAGCTCAAGGGCAATGGAGTGGTGCGCGTCTGCTCCTATGGGGGCAGCCTTCAGGAGGCGCAACGGCGAGCCTACTTCAAGCCTTTCGAGGAACTCTCCGGCATCAAGGTCGTGGAGACAGAGGGACCCGATATCGCCAAGGTCAAGGCGATGGTCGATACAGGCAACATCGAATACGACGTGACTGAACAGGAAGGCTCCTCGGTCGTGGCTCTGGCCGCCAGAGGCGACTATTGGGAAAGAATCGACTACGCGCTTTTCGATACGGACAATATCGACCCGGTATTCCGCAAGGAATTCTTTGTCGACATGCTGCCTTATGCGCAGATCTATGCCTATCGAACGGACGCCTTCAAGAGTGGCAGGCCGTCAACAGTGGCCGATCTGTGGAACGTGAAGAAGTTTCCCGGCCCACGTGCCATGATGGGTGGAGGCGCGCTGAATCCGGATCTGGAACTCGGGGTGCTGGCGGCCGGAACGCCGCGCGACAAGGTTTATCCTATCGATGTCGATAAGGCGATCGGCAAGCTCAGCGAGTTGAAGCCAAATGTGGTGAAGTGGTGGGGCGCGGGCGCGCAGCCAGCACAGCTCCTGAACGACGACGAGGTGGTGATGGCCACGGCCTGGAACGGCCGGATCGCAGCCATCCAGGCAAGCGGAGCTCCGGTTGAGATTGTCTGGCAAGACCAGCTGCTGCGCAACGACTGCTGGGCCATTCTCAAGGGTGCACCGAACCGCGTGAACGCCCAGAAGTTCGCCGCATTCATCACGCTTGCCGCTCCGCAGGCGCGGCTCTCCTCATTGATCACCTATGGCTTCGTGAACAACAAGGCGGCTGAGCATCTGTCTGCGGATCGGCTGAAGCTGTTGCCCACCGCCCCGGACATCAAGGACAAGCTGATCAATTATGACCCCGCATGGTGGGCAGCCAATCTGGATACGGTGAAGACCAAGTGGAACCGCTTCCTGCTCGGATGATCGCGGAATGAACGCCGTCTCGCCACGCTCCCTGCCCCGCAGCCTCTATGCCGACACGGCAAGGCAGCCCGTCGTGGCACCGCCGCTCCAGGGAGAACGGCAGGTCTCGGTCGTGGTGGTGGGCGGCGGCTTCACAGGTCTTTCGACCGCGCTCCACCTCGCGGAGAGAGGGGTGGACGTGGCGGTTCTGGAGGCACACGAACCCGGCTGGGGCGCTTCCGGCCGCAATGGCGGGCAGGTCAACCCGGGCCTTAAGCATGACCCTGCTAAGGTGGAGCGGGATTTCGGTCCTGAGCTCGGGCGGCGCATGATCACCATGTCAGGCGCAGCGCCGGACAAGGTCTTCTCACTAATCCGGCAACATCAGATTCTGTGCGAAGCGCATCAAGGTGGCACCATCCGAGGCGCCTTCCATGCGAACGGATTTTCCACTATCCGCGCTACGGCTGAGGATAATGCCCGGCGTGGCGGCCCGGTGGAGATCCTCGACGCGAGGGGCATGCAGCGCCTGACCGGCAGCGATCGCTACATAGGGGGCTCGATCGATCGGCGCGGCGGCAGCGTGAACCCGTTGGGTTACGCACGCGGGCTGGCTGATGCGGCGCAGCGAGCCGGGGCCAACGTGCATGCCGCGTCGCCTGCGCTTCGCATCGAGCGCCAAGGCACGCGATGGCGTGTCGTCACACCCGCCGGAACCATGACGGCGGAGAAGCTCGTGCTGGCCACTAACGCGTATAGTGACGACATCTGGAAGGGGCTGCGGCGCTCCATCGTGCCGGTCTTCAGCGCCATAGCCGCCACCGAGCCATTGCCCGATCATCTCGCCGCCACGATCATGCCGGAACGGCCTGTGCTGTTCGAGATCGCTTCGCTGACTGTCTATTACCGGGTGGACGCAAGGAAGCGCTTGCTGATGGGCGGCCGCAGCGTTGACCGCGATACCTCCGATCCGATGGATTTCCAGCGTCTCACACGCTATGCACGGCGCCTCTGGCCGCAGGTCAAGGAAGTCGGCTGGGAGTACTTCTGGAATGGCCGACTGGCCGTCACGCCGGACCACTACCCGCATCTGCACGAGCCTGCACCAGGGGTCATCGCCTGCCTCGCCTATAATGGTCGTGGTGTGGCCATGGCAACGGCGATGGGAGAGCAGGTGGCTCGGCGGGTCATGGGGGCATCGCAGGAGGAGATCGACTTTCCGATCACCGATCTGAGACCGATCCCCTTCCATGGGCTCCGGCGCCTTGGCGTGGCCGCACGCTTGACCTATGGGGAAATCCGCGACCGGCTCGGCCTGTGACCCTTTGGCCGAGAGATGCCGGCTTGCTGGTCATGAACATGGCGATCCTGCTGCTGTTCGCCTTCGCGATCCGTACCCCGGTCTTCGGAAACCCTGTTGTGGGTGTGGACGAGACCTTCTACCTCCTGGTCGGCGACCGGATGCTTCAGGGCGCGTTGCCCTTCGTCGATCTGTGGGATCGCAAGCCGGTCGGCCTCTTCCTGATCTACGCGGCCATCCGCCTTCTCGGGGGCGAGGGCGTCTATCAGTACCAGGTGGTCGCGACGCTCTTCGCCGCGGCGGCGGCCGGGATGATCTCCGTGGTGGCCGCGAGCTTCGCGACGCGCGCCGGTGCGGTCAGCGCCGGGCTGGTCTACCTGGCCTTCCTGGGCGCCTTCGAGGGCGTGGGTGGCCAAGCTCCGGTCTTCTACAACCTGTTCGTTGTCCTGGCGGCCTGGCTGACGCTCCGCGCCGGACGTTGTTCTCCGGCTAGGCGGCTTGCCCTGGGCTGTGGTGCCATGCTGCTCGCCGGCATAGCCATCCAGATGAAGTATACGGCCGTGTTCGAGGGGATATTCTTCGGCTGTGCGCTACTCTGGCAGGGTTGGCGCGCCGGAACCCGCCCCGTCACACTCATGGCTCAAGGGGTCTCCTGGATCGCCTGCGGCCTGCTGCCCACCGCTGCGGCCCTGGCCTTCTACGTGCTGCGGGGCCAGGGCGAGGCCTTCCTCTACGCGAACTTCCTGTCGGTCTTCGAGCGCAGCACCTTCGGCGAAGGCTCGGCCCTGGGCCGACTGGGGCCGATCATCCTTCTGCTCCTGCCACTGCTGCTGGCCGCGGCCCTGAGCCGCTGGCCTAGGCGGCTGGTGTGGCCGGGGAATGATCGGAACGTCGCGGCGGCGCAGAATTTCGTGACGGCGTGGTCGCTCGCGGCCCTTGCCGGCTTCCTGGCCTTCGGAACCTATTACACGCACTACGCCCTGCCGCTCCTCGTGCCGCTTTCGGCCATGGCGGCACCCGTGTTTGGCGCGTGGCGAAGCATCGGCCTGAAGCTGGGTCGCGCAGGCAGGGCGCCGCGCGTGCCCGTGGCCCTGCTGGTGGGCCTGTTCGGACTGTTGGCGAGCTTCGTCCTCGTCACGAAGCACGTTCGGCAGCGCGGCGACGGCACCGAGATCCGCAGGATCGTCTCCTTCATCCAACCTCGGCTGGTGGGATGCCTCTACGTCTTCGACGGAGAGCCGATGCTGTACCACCTTACGGGAAGCTGCATCCCAACCCCCTACGCCTTCCCGAGCCATCTCAGCGACCGGAAGGAGGCAGGCGCCATCGGGGCCGACCAGGTCACCGAGATACGCCGGATCTTCGCAACACGTCCGGGAATTGTGGTGACCTGGGAGGGAATGCAGCCGCGCAATAATGCGGACAGCGTTGCGGCGCTGGAAGACGAGTTGGGCCGGCACTACCGAAAGGTGCTGGAGGTTCCCGTAGGCCGGCACACCCGGCAGATCTACCAGCGCCTGCCCGACGGCGGAGCTGGCCCTTCAGGTACGGGGCCCTGACCGGACCAGCAATGATCCGCGACCAAACAGCGCCCGCCGACGCGCCACCTTGCCGTCCGGCCTGGCTCCGGCAGGAGCGTCACGGCGCGATGCCGTCCCTGCCAAGTCCCATTCGAGCAATCGCCAGCCAGCCCGGGCAGTGGGTTGTCCCCGACTGTTGCCGAGAGCGCGTGACTTGTGCCAGGACCATGAACCCGGTTGACGCCACGACTGTCAATCGGCACTGAATTGGGACCCCAGATCGGCACGCAAAAGGGACCCTCTTGTGAGGTGTGTTGAGGGGGCGTTCAGGCGCGGTTCTTGAATCGCCAACTATCGTTGCCGGTCTCGACGATGTCGCAGTGGTGAGTGAGGCGGTCGAGTAAGGCAGTGGTCATCTTGGCGTCCCCAAAGACGCTGGGCCATTCACCAAAAGCGAGGTTGGTGGTGACGATGACCGAGGTCTGCTCGTAGAGACGGCTGACAAGGTGGAACAGCAACTGGCCGCCGGACTGGG
>NZ_BDLP01000001.1:0-63315 GCF_001950415.1 Roseomonas sp. TAS13 | reverse complement strand
GCGACCGGACCATGCTGGATGCGCTGCACCCGGCAGCGGAAGCCTTCCAGGCGGAACTCGAAGCGGGCCGCCCGGCGCCCGAGGCCTGGGCCGCCGCCGTGCGGGCCGCCGGGGACGGCGCGGAGCGGACCGCCCGGATGCGGCCCCGGCTGGGCCGGGCCAGCTATCTCGGGGAGCGCGCACTCGGCGTGCCGGATGCGGGGGCCGCCGCGGCCGTGGTCTGGCTGCGCGCGCTGGCCGCCGTGCCGTCCTGAAGCCGCTGAGGGGGCGTGGCTTCCCGGTAAGGGCAGACGGCGGAAGAGGAGGGAGTCGAACCCACCGGAGACGCGCAGCGCCTCCCATCGGATTTGAAGTCCGTGCACCCCACCGGGGATGTTTCTCTTCCGGAGCGGGAGCTACGCCGGAACCCCGGCCCGATCAAGCCGCTGACGTCGGGCCGACTCATTCAATGGGACCGCGGCCTCACGGCGCTCCTCGCCCCGGGCGGCATCTCCACCCGAAAGGCCTTCTCGTTGCGCGCAAATCCCTGGCCATCCAGGATGGCCCGGGCGCATCATGGCAATGGTCGGGAGCGTACGATCTGGCGGGCCATGCGAGATAGCGATGAGAACTATATCTACTCCATAGCCCTCCATGACCCTATAAAATAGGCATACGCATGAAAATCGACGGTCTTCATGGTGCGGTCTCCTTCCGTCCGGTCGGGACTCACCATGAACACTGGGGTATCGGGACTATGGAAATCGACAAGGACAAAATCGACGATGCAGTCCTTGCGCTGCTCTTCCACTCACTCGGCCGGGACGGCCGGTCATGGAAGAGCTTCGATTGGGGCGCGATGAACCGAGTGCATGAGAAGAGGTTCATCAGCAATCCGTTCGGCAAGGCGAAATCCGTCGTGTTGACCGACGAGGGAATCGAGCGGTCGGAACAGCTTTTCCGGACGCTCTTCTGCAAGCCCGAATAAGACGACCGAACTGAAGTGCTATTTCCTGATCGTAACGCCGAACAGATGCTTCGCCATGAACTCGGTGAACGCAGTCAGCTTCGGTGAGGGATATCGGGTCGAGGGCCAGAGCAATCGGAACGTCCCCGCATTCGCGGTGTGCTCTTCGAGAATCTGAACCAGCCTTCCGGCCTCGATGTATCGCGCCACCACGAAATCCGGCAGGCAGGCGATGCCAATGCCCTGTTCGGCCAGAGACAGCAGCGGTTCGATAGTGCTCGCCACCACCGTCGCAGGAAGCTCAATGTCCAACGCCCCTCCATCGGCATGGAGCGGCCACCGTTCAAGTTTGCCGGTGCTCGGAAACTTGTGGTGCAGGCAGCTATGGTCCAAGAGATTGGCAGGCGTCTGCGGCGTGCCTCGGGCTTTCAAATAGCCAGGCGCAGCCACGATTTGGTGCCGGAACGTGCCGATAACACGGGTCATCAGACGCGAATCGCTGACCTCGCCGGTGCGGATCACCGCGTCGAACCCCTCATCAATGACATCCACGAGCCGATCCGTGAAATCAAGGTCCAGCTCAATCTCCGGGTAGGTGCGGACAAAAGCCCCGATTGCCGGCAGTAACAACATACCGACGAGCGGAAGGCTGACGCGCAGCTTTCCGCGTGGCGCTTCCTGGCGCTGCGACAGTTCCAACTCGGCGGCCTCGATTTCGCAGACGATGCGGCGGCAGCGTTCAAGAAACAGCACGCCCTCGGGGGTTAGCGTGATGCTGCGCGTGCTGCGATGGAAGAGGCGCACGCCGAGCCGATCTTCGAGCCGGGCGACCGCTTTGCCTATGGCGGAAGCGGACACGCCAAGCTGGCGGCCAGCAGCAACGAAACTGCGGGTTTCCGCCGCCTGCATGAACGCGCCTAGCCCGGCCATGTGATCCATCATGCCAATCTCCATTGCGGACGCATATGTCCGCTAAGAATGGAAATGTAGCCTGATTTTCTTTTCTCAGCACGTCTTTATGTTTCCGCGAAATCAAACAGTCGGACCAAGACCAATCGCCTGAAGCAATCGTCGGACTCCGCCTGGCAAACCTTTCAACTGTCCTTGCAGACGGAATCCTGACCGTGACGACAACAACCCTTGATGGATCCTCAGCCAGAAAATGGCTACTTCTGCTCTCCGCGTGCCTGACTGGCGTGCTGATCCCGCTTTGCTTCACCGGCCCGGCGGTTGTTCTGCCATCCGTGAACGAAGCGCTCGGCGGCACGGCCGTCCAGCTCAATTGGGTCATCAACGGTTATATCCTGACCTATGGCAGCGCGATGATGGCAGCGGGGAGCCTGACCGACATCTACGGCCGCAAGCGTGTCTGGCTGTCGGGGCTGGCGCTGTTCGCCGCCGCCACCATCGCCATTCCGTTTTCGCCGACCGTGATCTGGATGGATGTGTTCCGATTGATACAGGGTCTTGGAGGCGCTGCCGCATTCGCGGGGGCCATGTCGTCGCTGGCGCAGGAATATGATGGCCACGCCCGGACGCGGGTGTTCAGCTTGCTCGGCACAACCTTTGGCGTGGGTCTGGCCTTCGGCCCGCTCGCGGCTGGTGCGCTCGTGGATTCTCTGGGCTGGCAATGGGTGTTCCTGGCGACCGCCGCCATTGGCCTCCTTGGTTTCGTGATGGTTGCATGGTCGGCGCGGGAATCCCGCGATCCTAACGCCACAGGTCTGGACTGGCCGGGGGCCATCAGTTTTACGGCGGCTTTGGCCCTCTTCACCTACGCGGTGTTGCTGGCGCCGGAAGAAGGCTGGGGCAGCGCTGCGGTTGTCGGATCGCTGCTGGTCTCTGCCATTCTGTTCGCGGCTTTCATTGTCATCGAACGGCGCGTGGCGAGGCCGATGCTCGACCTGTCGCTGTTCGCTAGAGCCAAATTTGTCGGCGTGCAAATCCTCGCTGCATCGCCCGCCTTCTTCTATGTGACCCTCATCATTCTTCTGCCGGCCCGGTTCATCGGGATCGAGGGTCAGTCCGCACTCGATGCCGGGCGGCTGATGATTGCCTTGTCGGTGCCCTTGCTCGTCGTGCCTTTCTTGGCCGCCACTCTGGCCCGATGGGTAACGGCTGGCGTGCTGTCCGGCATCGGTCTCCTTATCACCGCACTTGGACTGGTGTGGCTGGCGCAGGCGCTGTCGGTGGGCAACGGCGCGTCGATCATCCTGCCGATGGCCACTATCGGCATCGGCATCGGTCTGCCCTGGGGCCTGATGGATGGTCTTGCCGTCAGCGTGGTCGAAAAGGAACGCGCCGGTATGGCGACGGGCATCTTCAACGCGGTGCGCGTTTCGGCCGATGGCGTCGCCATCGCCATCGTCGGCGCGCTGCTGGCCGGGCTGATACAGTCCGGCTTGATCAGAATGTTCTCCGCCACGGCAACAAGCCATGACGGCATGATCGAGGCGGCGAACCGTATCGCCATGGGCGACCTCGCCGGTGCCACCACGATCCTGCCTGATGTCGGACGCGCGCTGCTGGTTCAGAGCTACGACAACGCTTTCCAGATGCAGCTTTACATCCTCGCTGCGGCCAGTGTTGTGACAGCGCTGATCGTTTTCGCACTGCTCGGACGTGTCCGGACACATGACGAGGATGGCGCATGACCATCGCTTCGTCATCCTCCACGGCAAAAAAAACGATAGATCGGTCTGGCGTATGTGGGCGGCGGCGTGGATCGTCACCGCGATATTCATTCTTTCCAACTCCGCGACGCCACTCTACGTCCGCTGGCAGTCCAGCATCGACTTTTCCTCGACCATGCTGACGGCGATCTTTGCCGCATACATCCTCGGGCTTCTCCTGACTCTTCTGGTCGTCGGACAGCTATCCGACCGCTTCGGACGCAGGCCCGTCCTCGTGCCCGGCTTGGCCGCCGCGATCATAGCATGTCTGCTCTTTGCCGGCGCGCAATCGGTAATCATGTTGCTGATCGCAAGATTCCTGTCCGGCATCGCGGTCGGCGCGGCGGTGTCGGCGGGCATGGCGTCCGTCGTCGATCTGGGCGGACCGGATCGGCGGCGGCAAGCATCGTTGCTCGCTTCGGTCTCGATGGTCCTCGGCGCGGGCCTCGGCCCGCTGCTGGCCGGTAGTCTCGCGCTTGCGCTGCCCGAACCGATCCTGCCGATCTTCGGCGCCGAACTCGCGATCCTTGCCAGCGCGACGCTATTGGTATTCCTCCTGCCGCTGCGAGAGGGCACGCCCACGGCCAGCGCTGCATGGCGGCTGCGTTTGCCGAGCGTTCCACAGCCCAACCGCCGACACCTTGCCTTCGGCATCGCCGTGTTCGGGCCGGGGATCACCGCCACATCGTTCGTGCTGTCGCTCGGCCCTTCGCTGCTCTCCCGCCTGATCGGCGTGGCAAGCCCGCTGATCGCTGGCGCCATGGCCTGCGGGATGTTCCTGACGGCGACGGGCGTGCAATTCCTCGCTCGCAGCCGTCCCGTGCGCACGATCTTCCTGCTCGGCGCGAGCGCGACCGTGCTGTCCATGGTCGGGATCGGGATCGCCGTCGCGGCTTCCAGCGCCGTGGCCCTGATCGTCGCGGCGCTGCTCGCCGGTAGCGGCCAGGGTCTCGGTCAACTCGGCGGGCTGACGCTTATCGGGCTGCATGTCCCTGCCGAACGCCGCGCCGAAGCCAACGCCGTCCTCAACATCGGCGGCTATATCCCCGCCGGCCTCATGCCGATGGCGACGGGCCTGGTCATTGATCGAGCCGGACTGGCAACGGGCGCGATCTGCTTCGCCGTCGCTCTCGCAGTCATTGCCGTCGCCGGGGGCTTCTTCGTCGGCCGCAATCTGGCCGAGGCGGAGGATCAGCCATGAGCCGCCCGGAAGCGAATCTTGATTGGAAGCGGCCGGCAGGAATCGAAGATCACGCCGCATACAATCGCCTGTTCCAGCCCGGGCGGCTGACGTTCGGCTTCATGGCGCCGCTCGAAGGCTATCCATCCTCGCCGGGGCCGACGCTGCGGGATCATACGGCAATGGTGCGGAAGGCCGACGAACTCGGCTTCTCCGCCATCTGGCTGCGTGATGTTCCGTTTCTCGACCCCGGATTTGGCGACATCGGGCAGGTCATCGACCCGATGGTGTATGCGGGCTGGCTGACAGCGCAGACGAAAAGCATCACAATCGGCACGGCAGGCATCGTGCTCCCTCTGCGCGATCCCCTGATTGTCGCCAAACAGGCGGCAAGCGTCGATCAGCTATCCCATGGTCGCTTGCTGCTCGGCGTGTCCACGGGCGACCGCCCGGCTGAATATCCGACCTTCGGACTGCCGTTCGACAACAGTGCGGAACGATTCCGCGATGCTCTGTCCATGATCCGGGCGTCCACGGAAAGCGACTTCGGCATCTTTCAGTCACAGCACTATGGTCGTCTCGACGGCAGCCTCAACCTTGTGCCCAAGCCGGTCGGCGCGCGCCTGCCGCTGATCGCGATTGGTCGGGCCGGCCAAGACATCGCCTGGCTTGCCGCCAACATGGACGGCTGGATTTGGCACCTAAGCGATTTCGGGCGGCTCCCGGAGGTCATCGGCAGATGGCGTGCAGCCACACCGGACGCCGTCTTCAAACCTTACGGATATGGCACCTTCTTCGATCTCGACTCTGACCCCAATGCCTCGTTGCAGTTCGTGCGAGGCATCCGCATCGGTCGCCGCGCGCTGGTTGAACTATGGAAACGGCAACAGGACGAAGGTGTCTCCCATGTCGCCCTTAATCTCAAACCACTCCGGCGACCAATGGATGAAGTGCTCGACGAGTTGGCCGAGCACGTTCTTCCCCATTTCCCGGCGGCGGCGATTGGGCCATGACCCATGCGTCGCCGGCAAGTTCATAAGCGGGGTAGCGTAAAGCAGCCGACGACGATCGAGCATACGCTTTTGCGTTGCGGGCGCTTTCCAATGGTCGCCCTGATCCAGACATTGGCCGTAGCCGAGTATCTCAGCTTCCATCGCGCAGCGCGAATGCTCAGCACCAGCCAGTCGAGTGTCAGCCAGCGGATCAGGGCGCTTGAGGAAGACCTTGGCGTCGTTCTTTTCGATCGCAACACGCGCGGCGTCCGGCTGACCGAAGCAGGTCGCCATTTTGTCGATCAGATCAGTGATGCCCTCGGTATAATCGACTTCGCAATTATTACAGCCGGGATGCAGGCGCGCGGCGAGGAAGGCAACCTACGCATCGGGGTCCATGCCCTCACGCCGGGTTGCTTCCTCGACCGTCTGTTCGAGCATTTCCACACCGAGCATCCGTGCATTCGCCTGGACATCGCCGAATGCACGGCGCGCGAAGCCCAGATCATGTTGCGTGAAAGCAGGCTGGATCTCGCCTTCATGGCCTGCACCCACGAAATCCACGACCTCAGCTCCCGAGTAATCTGGCGCGACCGTCTGATGGTCGCCCTGTCGGCCGGGCATCCGCTGGCAGCACTATCGGAAGTGGGATGGCGGCAACTTGCACAGGAAACATTTCTCATCCGCTATAGCGGCACAGGACCGCAGGTTCTCGATCTGATCCTGCTACGCTCCGCCGGAAAATGGCCGACACCGGCAATCCGCCGCGTCGATGTGGGCCGCAGCGCACTCTTGTCGATGATCGCAGCCGGGCATGGTGTCTCGCTCTTCGCCGAGGAAGGCGCAGCCTTCAACATGGCGAACGTCGTCTTCCTGCCGGTCCACGACGAGCCTGACGCCATCGCCTTCTCGGCCGTCTGGTTGCCCGGAAATCGCGATCCCGCGATCGTCAAGTTGCTTGCTCTGGCGATGGAGACAAACCGACACAGCACGCAGGGCTAATTCGTAGCCCGGCCGCTGGCCACCTGCTCAGGAACAGCATGAGCTTTGCGTCATGGAAGGAACGCAAGCCGATCGCGAGCGCGCTGCGCGCTGTCTATCGTGCCGAGACGGCCGAGACCGGCCTGGCGGCGCTCGACGCGTTCGAGGCCGGCCATTGGGGCAAGCGGCATCCGGCGATCGCCCAGAGCTGGCGGCGTCACTGGGACCAGGTGATCCCGTTCTTCACCTTCCCGCAAGGCGTGCGCCGGATCATCTACACCACCAACGCGATCGAGGCGCTCAACTCGAAGCTGCGCCGTGCCGTGCGAACCCGCGGCCACCTCCCCGGTGACGATGCCGCGATGAAGCTACTATACCTCCGTCCTCAACAAGGCGGCCGAGGAATGGAAACGGCCGCCGCGCGAGTGGTCGGAGGCAAAAACCCAGTTCGCCGTGATCTTCGGCGAACGGTTCGTCATCTGATGACGATAACCGGCCCCGCGCACAAAATTACTGATAGTCCCATCCGTAGGATAACGCCAAGGCCGAGAGCTTCGTGAAACGCTCAAGGTCGGGGCTGTCTATCCGATGGCCTACGAGATTTTCGAAGACATCACTGCCGACCTTACGCGCTTCATCGATCAGGGCTACAACGCCAGCCGATTGCACTCTGCGCTCGGCTATCTCAGTCCGCAGCAGTTCGAGGATCAACACGCCCGGCTCACAGTCAAATCCGTAGCCTGATCCTGTCTACCCGCAGGGGCGCACTCCAGAACTGGGCTACGACAGCGGCTTGACCAGCGTTGCCTCAGATCCACTCTTTTGCACTTCCCGGCCCTCAACTCGCTTACGGCCTCAGCAAGACCTTGCCTTTACGGGCCGGCTGCAAGCTGGCCGCAGCGGCCTGGGCGGCATCGGCGAGGTCGTAGACGGCCTCCACTGGCAGCAGCAGCTCACCGGCCAGCGTACGCTGCAAGAGTTCACCCACCAGGCGACGTTTGTCGTCCGCCGACATGGCCAGGCTAACCTTGCTGCCCCAGAAGCCCTTGACCGTGGCCTGCTTGAAGATGAGCGAGCCGGAGTCGATTTGCATCGGCTCTCCAGCCATCGTGCCGAAGGAAACGAGTGTCCCGCCTTCGCCCAGCAATCCCAACAACGCCGCGCTGGCGGCGCCACCAATGGAATCGATTCCCGCGCGCGCCAGCCCGGAGCCAAGAATGGCGCGGGCAATTTCCTGCCACTCGGGCTGCGCGGTGGAAACGACATGATCAATGCCCAGGGCCGCCAGTTCATCCACACCAGCATCACGGCGCACCAGATTGAGCACATTTATTCCACGCGCGGCGGCCAGCATCGCCAAGGTTTTGCCGACCGCACCATTGGCCGCGTTCTGGACGATCCACTGACCCTGGTCGACCTCGAGGAACTCCAGCAGCATCAACGCGCTCAGGGGCATGGCAATGAGCTGCGCCGCGGTTTCGTCCGGGATGGCTTCCGGCATCGGTACCAGCAGCCGTGCGGGGGCAAGGAAATATTCTGCCCAGGTGCCATGCACCGAAGCAACAGCTACCCGCTGGCCGTTGGAGACGCCTTCGACGTCATCGCCAAGCGCATCTACGATGCCAACCGCCTCGCTGCCGCCAATTGCGGGGAGGTCCGGCCTATAGCCGTAGCGGCCCCGGATCGTCCACAGGTCGTGGTTGTGAATCGGCGCAAGCGTGGTCTTGACGCGGACTTCGCCTGGTCCGGGTTGCGGTATCGGACGGTCGCCGAGTTCGAGGACTTCGGCGGGTTCGCCGAATGCAGTATGGATGGCGCTGCGCATGCTGGTTTTCTCCTGTTCAGGCTACGGATACGTGCAGGCGCACCTCGATGTTGCCGCGCGTGGCATTTGAATACGGGCACACCTGGTGGGTGGCTTCCACCAGCTTGCGTGCGGCCGATTGGTCCAGTCCATGGACTTCCACATGCAAGTCCACGTCCAGCGCGTAACCGCCGGCGGCGGTCTGGCCAATGCCCACTTCCACCGAGGTGCGTGTGGCGGTCGGCGCCAGTCCCAATTGCTTGGCGGCCACGGGCAATGCGTTGTCGAAGCAGGCGGCGTAGCCCATCGCAAAAAGCTGCTCGGGGTTGGCTCCGGTCTTGCCGGAGCCGGGCATGGCCATGTCCAGTGCGAGGCTGCCGTCGTCCAGCGCGGTACGGCCGGAACGGCCGCCGGTGGCGGTAGCGCGGGTTTTGTAGAAAATCTTCATGATTGGCTCCTGTTGAACGAGAACGACGACACAAAGCGAGTGCGTTATGCCTTGCCAGCGAGCAGGGCCCGCGCTTGCGCCAGCGCATCGGCATATGGCGCGCGCAAGCGAAGATTGGACGCGCCATCGGCACTTTGCACCACCACCGCCTTGGCGTGGCTGAAACGTCGGAAGCCGTGAATGCCGTGGTACGCTCCTATGCCAGACGGACCCACGCCGCCGAAGGGCACGCTCTCGACCACGGCATGCGTCATCACATCGTTGATGACCGCCGCGCCGGAAGTCGTGCTTTCGAGAAACGCTTGCTGCTTTGCCGGGTCATTGCCGAAGTAATAGGCCGCGAGCGGGCGCGGATGCGCGTTGATGTAATCAAGCGCCTGCTGCGGGTCATGGTAGGTCAGCACCGGCAGGACAGGGCCGAAGATTTCTTCCTGCATCACCTGCATGTCTTCCTGCGGATTGAGCACCAGGGTCGGGGCGAGCTTGCGCGTGCGTGCGTCAGTATGCGGTTCACCCGCAGGCTCCAGCCCTACCACGCTGGCACCCCTGGCGCGGGCGTCGTCCAGCAGGCCGATCAGGCGGCGGTAGTGGCGGTCGCTGACGATGGAGGTGTAGTCCGGGTTGTCATGCAGCGTCGGCAATGTGCGGGCGACAAAGGTACGAGCGTGCTCCACGAAAGCGTCGCGCGCCGTTTCTGGCAGAAGCACATAATCCGGCGCGATGCAGATCTGACCGACGTTGAAGGTCTTGACCGTCAGTACACGCGCAGCGGCGGTAGCTATGTCAGCATCCGTGTCAATGAAAACGGGTGACTTCCCGCCCAGCTCCAGCGTCACCGGGACCAGGTTTTCAGCGGCCGCCCTCATGACGTGGCGACCCACGGCCGTACTACCGGTGAAGATCAGATGATCGAACGGCAACGCGCTGAACGCCTGGCCCGTTTCGGCATCGCCCAGCACCACCTCCAGTTCCAGTGGGTCGAAGTAGCGTGCGACGAGTTGTGCCAGCAGTTCGGATGTGCGGGGCGTCAACTCCGAGGGCTTAAGCAGCGCACGATTGCCTGCTGAAAAGACGCCCGCCAGAGGGCTGAACGCCAGGTTGATCGGGAAATTCCAGGGGCTAATGATGCCCACTACGCCTAACGGCTGATATTGTACGCGCGCTTGCATCCCAGGGCCGGGAGCATCTTGCTCACCCGGCTGCATCCAAGTTTCCAGATGCTCGCTGGCATGGCGAAGTGCAGCAACCGACGACAGCACGTCCGCCAGCAGGCTTTGGTAAGGGCTACGATGTCCGTAGTCGGCGCTGATGGCATCAGCCAGTTCATCGTGGTGTGTGATCAGCAGTTCCGCGGCACGTTGCAAACGGTCACGTCGCAATTCGGCGCTGGCCGGGCCACCGGCCAGGTGCGCCTGTTTCATCCGCGCGACCTTGGCGTTCAGCGCGGCAGAAATATCTGAAGTATTCATGGCGGATTTCCTGAGTGAATGACCATCCCGAAGCCGGTGGCAAGCCGCCTCCGGTAGGAACGAATGTGCCCATGACGGCTCGCTGCGGCAGCAGAGCAGCCTGGATCGCTTTGGCAGAGGGAGAGCGACTGGCGCGCGTTAGCGCCGGTCGGTCGGCACGACGCCAGGCCGGCCTCAGCCGAGTAGGCTGAGGAGTGCGCGGGCGACTCCTTCGGAACTGGCCGGATTCTGGCCGGTCACCAGATGACCCTCAACGACAACATGCGGGTGCCAGTCCGGGCCCTTCTCGTAAAGGCCACCTTGGCGCTTGAATTCATCCTCGATCAGGAATGGTACGATCTCGGTCAGTTCGACCGCCGCTTCCTCGCCATTGGTGAATCCGGTGACCTTGCGACCGGCAACGAAGGGGCGACCATCGGCCTGATGCGCCTTGGTCAGCGCGCCCGGCGCGTGGCAGACCAGACCGAGCGGCTTGCGCGCGCGATCCTGAGTCTCGATCAACGCTATCGACACCGGGTCGTTGGTCAGATCCCACAGCGGGCCATGGCCACCGGGGTAAAACACGGCATCGAAATCGGACACTGCCACCTCGGCCAGTTTTCCGGTGTTGGCCAGCTCCGCCTGCGCCTGAGGATCGGCCTTGAAGCGGGCGGTCAAATCGGTCTGGAACTCGGGCAGATCGCTCTTTGGATCCAGCGGGGGTTGGCCACCCTTGGGGGATACCAAGGTGATCTGAGCACCGGCGTCCTTGAACACATAATAAGGAGCGGCGAATTCCTCGAGCCAGAAGCCGGTCTTGTGACCAGTATCACCGAGTTGGTCATGGGAAGTCAGTACGAACAAGATCTTCATAAGAATCATCCTTCGATGGGTTAGAATCAATTACGTGATCGGAACATTTGGGGGCGTTTGATCACAGGCGAGCAGGGTTTCCGTGGCAATCAGGGCCTGATGTAGTGGCATCCTGTTCTGGCTGAGTTTGGTGAGTAGCGCGGCACCCAGCCACATCTGGTACAGCATTCGCGCCAGCGCAGGTGACGGCGCACCATCGGGCACTGAGCCGTCTTCGCGGGCTTCGTCGATCAATGCGGCAATTCTCGCCAGCAACTGTTGAACGCCCGCATCGAGCACGCGGCGCATGTCTTCGGATAGGTCAGCCACCTCTGCGGCGAGCTTCACCACCAGACAATCATCGGCCCACCCTTGCACCGGATTGGCCGAATCAGATGAACTGGTCGGATCGGCGATCCAGGCATTCCAGTACCGCATAAGACTTTCACGTCCATTGCCTGTCTCCGCGAGCAGGCGAGCAAGCTTTTCAATGTATTCGTCAACGTACTGTTGCAATAGCGCGCAGCCAAAGGCCTCCTTCGACGCAAAGTAGTGATAGAACGACCCTTTAGGGACGCCACATTCCTTGAGGATTTCCATCAGGCCCATTGCAGCGAACCCCCTGTGCAGCACGAGCCGATACCCCGTGTCGAGGATATGTTGGCTGGTAACTTGAGCTTTTTTGGTCAGGTTCATGGGTGTAGCTATACATAGAAATAAACCGGTCGTCTAGTGCCATGGAAATCGCCGTCCAACCGGAATGGCACGAGCTATCAGGCAGCCTGGCGAATGAAGCACAAGCTGATGCAGGCCATGGAGGAACAGAAAGCAGGACGGGATGCTCGGCGGCGTGATGCAACTGGACGATGCCTATCTGGGCGGGGAGCGCAACAGCGCCAAGGCAGGCCAGGGATCGGAGAACAAGCGCCCCTTCGCGATCACGGTAGAGACCACGCAAGACGGTCGGTTACAGCAGGCGGTGATTGATCCTGCCGACTTCACCAAGCCGTCAGCCGACCTAGGTGTTCAGTCCCGGAGTGTGATGGAATCAGTCAATCCGGCTCCGCATTCCAGGAGGGATTATGGGCCAGATACTCCATGGCAGGGCCACGACTACGCACGCCATCCGAGCGGCAATACAGCGATCGAAGGCTCCGCTCAAAGAGCTAGCGGCGAGGTATGGCCTCAACCGGAAGACGGTCGGCGATCGGCCTCGGCCAATTCAAGTCGCCGTGCTTCTCGCTTTTCCTCTCACTCGAAAATCTGACGTGCTCGTTCTCTGAAAACACCAAAATCTGCCGCCAAGGCGGAGAACGTCTCACCAGCGCGACGGCGTTTCAAAATCTCCTGGTTCCGCTTCTCTGTCATCGCGACAGTTGAACCTCCGATCATTCCGATAACATTCCAACTCTATTCGCGCCTCTCAGCAATTCAAGCGGCGATCAGGATGTCAAGACTTACGGCTTTCCGGCCTTCCGTATCTTGATCCGGCCCATGTGCCCGGCCTCCGCTCCGCTCTGGCCGGGCGGGTTGCTTGGGGGCGCTGCCCCCTGGCGCGGCACAAGGGCGGACGGGCGGTATCCCCAGCCTTCCGCGCGGATATGTGCTGCGCACCTTCGTCATGACTTCGATCCGCTTGTGCAGGCCGGGTGATCCCCCTCCGCCCGTCCGCCCTTGCGCCTTGCACCCCCCGGTCTCGGCGACGGCCAGGGTTGCAGCGCAGCGCTGCGCTCCAACCCAGACCAATGAGGAAAAAGACCATGACGACCAATGCACAGATCACGACCGTTGCCGAACATGGCGAAACGGTTTTCATCCCGCTCAACAAGCTCAAGAAGCACCCGAAGAATGCCCGCAAGACCCCGCATAGCGAGGCGTCTATCGAGGGGAAAGCGGCGAGCATCGCCGCCAAGGGGATGCTGCAAAACCTTGTGGTGGAGCCGGAAGCGAACGCGGAGGGGGAGCCAACCGGCTTCTATCTGGTCAGCGTCGGAGAAGGCCGCAGGCTGGCGCAGCTTCTGCGCGTCAAGCGCAAGGAGATCAAGAAGACCGAGCCGATCCGCTGCGTTATCGACACCGCGAACGACGCGGCAGAGATCAGCCTTGATGAGAACGTCAACCGCGAGAACCTGCATCCCGCCGATGAATTTGAACGCTTCCGCGAGCTTTCGGAAAATCGCGGATGGGGCGCGGAGGAAATCGCGGCCCGGTTCGGTAAGTCCGCGCATGTGGTGAAGCAGCGGCTTCGCCTCGGCGCTGTCAGCCCCAAGCTGATTCAGGTTTACCGCGATGGCGGGCTGACCATGGACCAGTTGCAGGCGTTCGCCATCACCGACGACCACGACCGGCAGGAGCAGGTTTTTGAAAACCTGTCCCATAATCGCGAGCCGTGGATCATCCGCCGCGACCTGACCGCCTGCAATGTGGCGGCTTCGGATCGGCGGGCGGTGTTCGTCGGCGCGGAAGTCTATACCGAGGCGGGCGGCAACATCATCCGCGACCTGTTCACCGAGGATCGCGGCGGCTTCTACGAGGATGCCGCGCTGCTGGACCGGCTTGCGCTGGACAAGCTGGAAAGGACCGCCGCCGAGGTTCAGGAGGCAGAAGGGTGGAAATGGGCTTCGGCCTATATCGACTGGCCTCACGCCCACGGCATGCGCCGCACCTATCCGCAGCCGGTGGAGCTTTCCGAGGAACAGGAAGCCGCCTACGAAGCCGCGCAGGAGGAACTTGAGCGCCTGTCAGCGGAATGGCAGGACGCAGATGCGGACCTCCCGCCCGAAGTGGATCAGCGTCTTGCGGAGCTTGAAGCCGAGATCGAGCGGATCGACGGGCTGCGCTATGCCTACGATCCAGACGAGATCACGCGAGGCGGCGTTTTCGTGGTTCTGAACCATGATGGGGAAGCCCGCATCGAGCGCGGTTTCATCCGTGCCGAGGACGAGGCCCCGGAGCCGGAGGAAGCCGAAAGCGCAGACGGCGGCACCATCATCGACGGGGTGCGCGTCAACGCCGATGGCGAAATCATCGGGGAAGACGGCGAATATGACGAGGACGGGAACCACGTTTCCGCGCTCGACGCCGAGGACGAGGAAGCGGAGGAAGACGGCAAGCCCCTGTCGGACTCGCTCATCCGCGACCTGACCGCCCATCGCACCCTTGCCTTGCGTCTCGCCCTTGGCGAGCAGCCGGACATGGCCTTGATCGCCGTTATCCATGCCCTTGCCGCGCAGACCTTCTATCGCGGTGGAGGGGATGCCCACGCCCTCGAAATCCGCCCGATCAGCGCCAGCCTTGGCGGACATGCGGACGGCATCGAGGACACGGCGGCGGCGAAGGCGCTGGCGGATCGTCATGCCGGATGGGCGGCGGACATGCCCCGCGACGTGGCCGATCTTTGGGGCTTCATCGCCGGTCTGGACCATGCCAGCGTCATGGCGCTGTTCGCCCATTGCGCCGCGCAGACCGTCAACGCCCTCAAGCTGCCATGGGAGCAGAACAAGCGTCACGCCCATGCAACGGCGGACAGGTTGGCGACGGCGGTTGCGCTCGACATGACGGCGCATTGGACGCCGACCGTTCGGGCCTATTTCGGGCGCGTCACCAAGGCCCATATCCTTGACGCCGTGCGGGAGGCGCTTGGCGACGAGGCGGCGGAACGCATCGCGGACATGAAGAAGCCGGAAATGGCGGAAGCGGCTGAACAGCTTCTGGCCGGAACCGGCTGGCTCCCGCCGATCCTGCGCACCGAGCGGCCCGCATGGCTGGCGGTGGACGAGCAGCCGGAAGCTCCCGCCATGGAGGACGAGCCTTTCGCCGTGGCGGCGGAATGAAGGATGGGCCGGGATCGCATCAGCGGTCCCGGCCTGCCACCCGGAAAAATCCGGCCGCGCGGCTTCCCCGCGCGGCCGGATGACCTCGACAGAACAGGAACACATCGGCACATATCGGAACGTGCAGCGGCCATCATGGCGATTGCACGAAAGGCGGTGCCGTCAGCAAAGGTGAAACATCATGGTCGCCGTCATGTTCATGAGCGTTGCGCTGACAGCGCTTCTCTGCGTCCTCGCCTACAACCTCGCTGTTTACGCGCTGCCCTTTTTCGTCGGGCTGGCCGCAGCACAATTCGCCTACGGGACCGGCTCTGGCCTGATCGGCGCGGGGCTGGTCGGCCTGTTCTCCGCTGGCGCAGCGTTCGGCATTCTCGCCGGGCTTTTCGAGACGATCCGCTCGCCCGTCATTCGCCTGATCGTGGCGCTGATCTTCGCCGCGCCCGCCGCCGTTGCGGGCTATGCGCTGGTCTATGGCGTCACCAAGGAGGCCGTGCCGTCCGACATCTGGCGGCAAGTCTTCTGCATTGCTGGCGGCGGATTCGTCGGCTTCTCCGCCTTGGCGCGTCTGGTGAACGGTGTCGGCCAGCCTGCGAAGTAAAGGCACGGAAACGGCTGGCAGAGCAAGGCAACGGCCAATCTTGACATGATAAGGAATATTCCTTACATTGCACTCCACCGATTTATGGAGGCCCGCCATGGGAGCGCTGCTGAAAGAAGAAAGCACCATCACCGCCAAGGGACAGACCACCGTGCCGAAGTCCGTTCGGCAGGCGCTGGGCGTTGACTATGGTGGACGCATTGCTTTTCTCATTGATGAGCAGCACCGCGTCTATGTCCAGAAGGCCGAGATTGAAGAAACCGCCGATCCCGTGATCGACCGTTTTCTCGAATTTCTCGCGCGGGACATGGCGAAGCAGCCCGAGAAATCTGTTCTTCCGTTCCCGCAATCCTTGCTCGACCGGGCTGTTGCCCTGACGGCGGGCATGACGGTCGATCTCGATGCCGAGATCGAGGGGGACGTTTCGATCTGATATGCCGACGATCAATGGCTGGACCGTCCTCGCACACCCTCTTTTTCTCGATCAATGGGAAAAGCTGATCGAGGCGGTCGATACGCTCAAAGCGAAGAAACCGGACGATTATCAGAAATCCGCCGACGCCAAGTTGCTCGCGTCCTTGGTCCAGCTCGTCACCGTCAATGTGCCATCGGACCCGACAGCGTCCATCTATCGCCAGGGCGCGACCCTTGGCGATGACCGCAAGCACTGGTTTCGCGCCAAGTTTGGCAATGGTCGGTTTCGGCTCTTTTTCCGCTACAGCAGCACCAGCAAGGTCATCATCTTCGCCTGGGTGAACGACGAAAACAGCTTGCGAACCTACGGCTCCAAAACCGATGCCTACAAGGTCTTCAAGGGGATGCTGGATGACGGCAATCCGCCCGACGATTGGGGAGCGCTGCACAAGGAGGCTTCCGATCCCAAGGCCGTTGCACGGCTGGAAAAAGCCTCGCCCCCGAATCCATGACGAATGCTGTTGAACGTCACAGGATTGGGCGTTGCCCTCCGGGCCGGGCTTTCGGCTGCGCCGGAACCACGCCAAGGGCGCGTTTCCGCCATTCGGCTTCAATCCCATAACGCAAGGGGCGGCGGCGGACATTTCGCGCGCAGCCCATCCGGCTGGCGAGTCAGTCTCGCGGGGCCGGTCATGGTCGCCACGGCAGGCCCAGGCTGAGATTGGGCTTTCCGTCCGCTTCGACGGACGGACGGATCAGCGCCGGGCACCCGGATCATCCGCTCGGCGAGGTAGTGCATGCCGCCCCGCAAGCGGTCTTCCGGCCACACCGGGCACGCCAGCACCGGCGAAGGTCAGACGAAGCCTTGCCCGCAAACATCCTGCTGGCATCATACGAACTGGCCTTGACGGTCAGGGTAGAAAAGACAGCAGCCGATGCGACCGGCGCAGCGTCCCCGATCCCCGGCGCGGCGCAGGACGGTCGCCATTGCCGTATTCCCGCGATTTCCTGAAACGAGCGCTCCATTTGCGTCCTCGATTGGCACGGTCTGACCGAAGACCGGCTTCGCCTCGCTCGTCTTCCCGCAACGTTCGTCGCCAGCTTTTTTCCGCCGCCTTCGGCTTTGCATCGCGAGCAAAAAAGCCGTCGCCGGCCGCCTTCCACTTTGTTCCAGCCCTGACGGGTGCGGGGCCGATCGTCCCCGGTCTCACGACCACCATCGAGGTCGCATTGGTGCGGCCCGACAGGAAAAGGAATACGACAATGGCGACCATCGGCACCTTCACCCAGAACGAGAACGGCGCGGGCTTCACCGGCGCGGTCAAGACCCTGACCCTCAACGTCAAGGCCAAGTTCGTCCCCAGCGAGGGCGACAGCGAACGCGGCCCCGACTTCCGCATCTTCGCCGGCGCCACCGAGTTCGGCGCGGCCTGGAAGAAGACCGCCCGCGAGACGCAGCGCGAATACCTCTCCGTCAAGCTGGACGATCCGAGCTTCCCCGCGCCGATCTACGCCAGCCTGGTCGAAGCCGAGGACGGAAAAGCCCACAACCTCATCTGGTCCCGCCGCAACGGCGACTAAGACCGGCTCCCGGAATTGCCCCGCTCAACCGAGCGGGGCTTCATTTTGCTCACCTCCGCCGCCATTCAGAAAACAAGGAGATCAGGACACACGGCTTTCCGGTTTTCAGGCTTTGCGTACCGATCAGATCTTCTCCCCGGCCTCCGCTTCGCTCTGGCCGGGCGGGTTGCTTGGGGGCGCTGCCCCCTGGCGCGGCACAAGGGCGGCCGGACGGTATCCCCAGCCTTCCGCGCGGATATGTGCTCTCGCACCTTCGTCACGACTTCGATCCGCTTGTGCAGGCCGGGTGATCCCCCTCCGCCCGTCCGCCCTTGCGCCTTGCACCCCCCGGTCTCGGCGACGGCCAGGGTTGCAGCGCAGCGCTGCGCTCCAACCCAGACCCATAAGGATCAAGATCATGACCTATCATCACCTTGCCACCCGGTTCGGCCGCAACAGCTACCAGATCAGCGGGCGCGAAGCGCTCGACAACGAAGCGCTTTACAGGCACGTCCCGTCCATCTTCGCCCGAGAGGCCCATGACAGCCGGTCGGAGCGTTACGTCTATGTCCCCACCATCGACATCGTGGAGGGGTTGCGCCGGGAAGGATGGTTCCCGTTCTTCGCCGTGCAGTCGGTTCCGCGTGACGGCAGCCGCCACGGCCACGCCAAGCATATGCTGCGCCTGCGCCGGGATGACGGCATCGGCAAGCAGGAGGCGGCGGAAGTCATCATCGTCAACAGCCATGACGGAACCAGCAGCTACCAGATGTTCGCCGGAATGCTCCGTTTCGTCTGCGCCAACAGCCTTGTGGCGGGCGAGCGGTTCGAGGACGTGCGCGTTCCCCACAAGGGCAATATCCAGCATGACATTATCGAAGGCGTCTATACCGTCGCGGAGGACTTCCCCCGGCTGATCGACGCCAGCGAGACCATGAAGGAAATCCAGCTTGGTGAAGATGAGCGCCGCGTTCTGGCCGAGGCCAGCCTTGTCGCCCGCTATGGCGAGGAGGAAAGCCCGATCCGCCCGGAACAGATCATCGAACCGCGCCGCCGCGAGGATGCCGGGCAAAACCTCTGGATGACCTACAACACCATTCAGGAAAATATCATCCGGGGCGGACTCCATGGCCGCAAGCGCAACGCCGAAGGCCGCATCCGCCGCAGCCAGACCCGCCCCATCAACGGCATCGACCAGAATGTGACCCTGAATCGCGCCCTCTGGACGCTGGCCGAAGGTATGCAGCGCCTCAAGACCCGATGACCGCCAATCCGTAGAGCCGGAAAACCGGCTCTACGGATTTCCGCTTTTCAGGCTTTCAGATTGCCCAATTTTTCGCCGATCCGGCTTTGCGGATCGGCGGCGCGGCCATGCCGGGACACGGCCGGCGCTCGCCGAGCTAGGCCCGGCTCGCGAATCCAGATAAGCACTTTTAAGACAAAAATAACCAAACAATCGATCGACTTAGAGGCACAACTTATATCGTTGAGGCAGCTACAGCCAGTTCCTGAAATCTCGCAGGCTTCCGAACCGGGCCTGTCCTGTGCAGCCCGGTATTCGGAGGTAACGCCATGCTTAGCATCGACTGGCGTGCTCCGGCGGCTTACGGGCACACCAAGCATCTGTCCGCCGCCGGCTTCGCCTGGGAATATCTTCGTCGCAATGACGATTATCGCAACGACTTCAACGCTATTGCCCTGACCGGACAAGCCGGCAGGCCGCAATTGGAACGGTTCGCGCTGCGATGGGGGTTGCGATTTCCCAAGCGACCCCGACACATCGCCTGATAATCTGACTCTGTTCTGGTCTCCGCGCATTCAGCCGCAGGCGGTCATGCTATCGCTGGTCGGCCACGAGGACATTGCGGCAGACCTGCCGATCACGTTCGCCCGTCTTGACGGTCTCGATCTGCGCCGCGCGGCCGATGGCTGGCATGGTGTCTGGCAGGCAGGTGACATAGCGCACCAGTTCTGGCTACCCGAAGCGATGCCGGACACCGCCGCCTTCTACGCCGTGACCCTGCCGATGGATTCCTTGTTGGAGCTTCGCATCCATGCCGCACGGCGTCTCTGGCGATCTCTCACCCAGCGACCGCCGGGACCGCCTATCGGCATCCTTCCCGACCAACTCCGGCAATGGCACGTCCTGTCCCTACGCGCGCTGGATGCGCGACTATGCGGCGAGAGCTATCGCGCCATTGCGGAAATCCTGCTCGACTTCCACGGCAACAAGGAGGATTTCGAGGGTGATCCGAGCAAGAACAAGGCTCGCAGGCTGGTGGCGCATGGCATCAAGATGATGCGCGGCGGCTATCGCATGCTGCTGCACTATCCGGTCAAACCCGGCAAACCCTGAGTCCGGTGGATGTCATCGCTTGTCGCCAATGTTACGGCATCACGCCTTGTTGGCCGTAGCCTGCTCCAGAAGCCGCTTGTAACCTTCGCGGGATAGCCATTGCGCCCGTTCGAGATGGCTCTGCCAGCACCGATAGGTCCGAAGCTCCTCGGCGACCGGATCGCGGTGCAGCACGATTTGAGCGACTTCCTTCCAATCTGCATCCTCGGCCTTGGCGTCGAGGAGACGGAGATAGGTCACGAAATGCCGTTCGTCATAGCTGGTGATCTCGTCGCCTGTCGGCGCTACGTCATCCACATCGGGATCAAGTTCGACCGGAACCCGCATCGTCATTCCCCTTCATCCTGGGAGAGCGATGGCTTGCGGTGCGCCCCCGCAAACAAAACTCTCTGACTCCTGGTGATCGGGGAGTTAGTAACCGTGTTGAACGGCCCCATGGCCTTTAGCTGGAAAGCCTGTTGCATACGCCACAGGCTCCCCGACCATAGGGTCAAGGAGTGTGGTGCCGTCACGGCCGGCACCAACCGTCAACAGGGGTTACTACGCCCCAGAGCAGCGCGTCTGCTCCACCCGCATTATTAGCCGACCCGCGCGCGAATGTCTTCGGCAATTTGGCGCGATGGGCATTGAGCCGCTGAAATCTCTCACCTTTTCCGGCTGACTATCACCCGTCAGGGGGTGCCGCCAGCGCATAGGCGCAACTGCGGCACGCTACAGGCCGCCGATCCCTCGCCATCGTCCGCCACAGCCCGCTGTCGCTGCGACAGCCGCCTGTCTGACGAACCGGAGAGAGATTCCATGGCCATCCGCCCCAATGCGGACCTGCCGCCGCGCCTGCTGCGCACACAGGAAGCCGCGCGCTTCCTCGGCTTGTCCATCCGCACCCTTGAGAAGCATCGCACCTATGGCACCGGCCCGACCTACCGCAAGATCGGCGGTCGCGTCCTCTATGCCGTCCGCGATCTGGAAGCGTGGAGCGCCATCGGCACCCGCAAATCCACCCGCGATGAAAACGCCGGCACGGTCTTTCCCGCGCGTCCGCTGACGCCGCAAGAGCGGGACGAGCTGTAAATGCTGCGCGACGACGATCCCAGACCCGCGCAGCCGACCGAGGACAGCGAGCGCAACCGCCTGGACCCCTTCGTGGTGGCGACCGGCGACGCCGCCCCGCGCGACCAGCGCGATTTGATGGAGCGGCCGTTCTTCTCGTTGGCGAAGCGGCCCCGCACCACGCCGATCCTCTACCGCGCCGCCGATGTCGAGGTGCAGGTCTTCGCCATGCCCGAACATGGCATGGCGACGATCTGGGATGCCGATGTTCTGATCTGGGCCGCCTCGCAGATCGTCGCGGCCGAGAACAACGGCATTCCCACATCGCGCTTCTTCCGCTTCATGCCCTATCAGCTATTGCGCTCGATAGGACGGGCAACTGGCAATCGCGACTATCTGCTGCTCAAGGCCGCGCTCTCGCGCCTGCAATCCACCGTCATCGCCACCACCATCCGCAACGGCAAGCATTGGCGGCGGCGGCAATTCTCATGGATCAACGAGTGGGAGGAAATGACGACGCGCGCCGGCCGTGTCGAGGGCATGGAGTTCGTCCTGCCCGAATGGTTCTACAACAGCGTCATCGACCGCTCGCTGGTCCTGACCATCGACCCGGCCTATTTCCGGCTGACCGGCGGGATCGAGCGCTGGCTTTATCGCGTCGCCCGCAAGCACGCCGGACGCCAGCCCGACGGCTGGGCGTTCGAGGTCTCACACCTTCATCAGAAATCCGGCAGCGCGGCGCGGCCGTCCGACTTTGCGCTCGACCTGCGCCGGATCGCGGCACGTCAATCTCTGCCCGGCTACCTGCTCCAAAGTGAATGGGAAGACGGGCGCGAACTGCTGCGTTTTCAGCCCGAAAATCCATCCACAGTGCCTGTGGATAACCATGTGAATCCTATCGGGACATTAGGCGCACGCAGTATCGGGACATTAGGCGCAAATCGTGCGCCGGACTCTATAGAAGAATCTAACAAAGAATCTAACTCTTCTTCTTTGACGCGCGCGCACGCGATCCGTGGTGCCAGTGCCGGTTTCGCCCGACGAGGTGCGCCATGATCGTCGCGTTCCTCAATCAGAAGGGCGGTGTTGGCAAGACCACGCTGGCGCTGCATCTCGCCGGAGCCTGGGCGGCTGAAGGACGGCGCGTCATCCTGATCGACGCCGATCCACAAGGCTCCGCGCTCGACTGGTCACAGACGCGCAGCCACGAAGGGCTGCCAAAGCTGTTCAGCACCATCGGCCTGGCCCGCGACACCTTGCACCGGGAGGCCCCGGAGCTGGCCCGTGACGCCGATCACGTCGTCATCGACGGGCCGCCGCGTGTCGCCGCTCTGATGCGCTCGGCGCTGCTGGCCACCGATCTGGTGCTGATCCCGGTGCAACCATCCCCTTTCGATGGCTGGGCCTCGGCCGAGATGCTGGCGCTTCTCAGGGAAGCGCGCATCTACCGCCCAGAGCTTGCCGCCCGCTTCGTCCTCAACCGATGCGGCGCGCGCACCGTCATCGCCCGCGAGACGGCCGAGACGCTGGCCGACCACGATCCGCCCTTGCTTGGCCAAACCATCGGCCAGCGCGTCGTCTTCGCCGATGCCGCGCAGTCCGGCCGGCTCGCATCCGAGATCGACGCCGACAGTCGGGCCACGCGCGAGATCGCAGCGCTTGCCGCCGAGATCGACCGGCTGCGCGTCGGGAGGATCACAACATGACCGGACGCACCCGCAAGCCCGGCTTCGCGTCCCGTCCGGGCAATCCCGATAGCTGGATCAAGGCTGCCGACACGCCGTCCGCCAGCAAGGTTGCAGGCGAGGCGTTCACCGCTCGCCTGACGATCGACATCACGCCCGAGCTGCGCGGCCGCATCAAGGTCGCGGCCTTCCGGCGCGGCATCACCGTCGCCGACATGCTGCGCGACCTGCTCGCGCGTGAATTTCCCGCCTCCGAAGGAGATCCGACATGACCGGCAACGCGGCCCGCCGCTTGCACGGCCGTCCGTTGCCGGACGGTCCCGCGCCCTTCACCACATTGGTCGAACTGACCTTCGACAAGCGCAAGGTCGAGCGCTGGATACGCTTCGGCCGCAAGAGCTACGAACAGATCATCGACCGTCGCCGCAGCCTCGTCGGCTTCGCGCCGGAAAGCGTCTTCGCCTTCGTCCGCTGGGCGGCCGGCGAGCATGGCACGGTGATTTCGCGCATCGACATCGTGCGCGCCATCGGCCGCGGCGAGCCGTTCCAGACGCTACCCTTCGTGCGCCCTGGCGGCGACATCCTGCTCCGCCTCGATAGCTGGGCGAAAGTGCAGCGCGCGCTGGCCGCCATCGACGCAGTGGAAGCGCTCGGCCTCGATCCGGCCGACGCCGCGCCCGATCACTGGCGGCACGTCCACAACCGCCTGACCGCCGGTCTGGAGCCGCGCGACTACACGCCGGAACGACACGCCGCCTGGCTCCATCGCCGGAGGATCGAGCCATGACGCGGTTCGGCTACGTCATGGTGACCTATTTCGCGGCGATGGGCGTTGCCGTCGCGGCGTTCATCCCGACGCCCACGAAACTGATCTGGAACGCCACGGCCAGCGCGCCCATCGGCTTCTATACTATCGAACCGGCCGAGCGGATCGAGGTGCCCGAGCTGGTCGCCGTCATGCCGCCCGAACCGCTCGCCGACTTCATGGTCGAGCGCGGTTATGTCGGGCACGGCGTGCCGCTCCTGAAGCGCGTCCTTGGCCTGCCCGGACAGCGGGTTTGCCGTTCGCGATCCACGATCACCGTCGATGGCGTGGAGATGGGCGAAGCGCTGGAGCGTGACCGGATCGGCCGCGAACTGCCCGTCTGGCAGGGCTGCCGCGTCATCGGCGACGGCGAAATCTTCCTCATGAATTGGGAGGTCCGTAACAGCCTGGACGGCCGTTACTTCGGACCTATCCCCGCAAGTTCCGTCATCGGCCGGGCGCTCCCGCTCTGGACCGATGAGGAAGGCGACGGCCGCTACGAATGGCGCGCCCAGACCAGCGCAATGCCGCAATGACCGCTTTCCCATCAGCGGTAGCGGTGCCCGCCGATGGTCTTTTCAACCTCACCGCCAAGGAGACTGTCGTGCCACAGATCGGTCAATTCACCGCCGAAAATGAAACCTTCGTGGGCCGTGTTCATACGCTCACCCTTTACCGCGAACTGACCATTGTTCCCGCCGAACCATCGGATGCGGAGAACGCGCCCGCCTATCGCGTCCTTCACGGGGCCGAAGATGGCCCGGAGGTCGGTGCGGGCTGGAAGGAAGTCGGCGAAAAGGCCGGCGATTACATTTCGCTGGTGATCGACGATCCCGCCTTGCCGCAGCCGATCCGCGCCAACCTCTTTCAGAACAGCAACGATAAGACAGCCTGGTCGCTGCACTGGAGCCGCCCGAAGCCGCGCGGCGGGCGGGACTGAAAGCCATGCGCTATCGCGTCATCCCCGCGCTCAAAACCCTCATCCCGTTGTTCGCGGAAAAGCCGTCTCATCCCGTCGTCCCGCTCGGCCACCGGACGGCCGGCGCGCGCAGCGAAGGTCAGGGGCGGCCTCTGGCCGGCGCTCGCGCCTTGCCCTTGACCGCAGCGAGCACGCAGGCAGGCTGGAGGTCGAACGGAGGCAGGGAGATCGCGCGATATGCCGGTCTGCTGCTGGCTGGCGTGCTCGCGGTCGCAGCCTGTCCGGTCGCCGTGTCGGCACAGGCTACACCCGTCGCGCGCGCGAATTCGGCCGATCCCTATGCCGGCTTCATCACCGAAGCCGCGCAGCGTTTCGGCGTTCCCGAACACTGGATTCGCGCCGTGCTGCGCGCCGAGAGCGCGGGCGACGTGCGCGCAATCTCGTCAGCCGGAGCGATGGGATTGATGCAGGTCATGCCCGACACCTGGGCGAGCCTGCGCGCCCGTCATGGCCTCGGCCGCGATCCCTACGATCCACGCGACAACATCATGGCGGGCGCGGCTTATCTGCGCGAAATGTGGGACCGCTACGGCAATGTCGCCGCGATGCTCGCGGCATACAATGCCGGTCCCGGCCGCTACGACGAACATCGCACGACAGGCCGCGCCTTGCCCGCCGAGACGCGCGCCTATGTCGCCGCGCTTGCGCCGGTTCTGGGCGGCTCGGCCGGGAGTGAAACACCCGCGCCAGCGCAGCCACCGCCGCCCGATTGGCGCGCGGCTCCGCTGTTCGTCATACGCTCGACCGACATGCGGACTGCCGCCACGCCGTCATCCGAAGCGCAATCCGGCGATATCCGCGCGACCGTTCCGGTGCGCGATGCCGCCGATACGGAGCCGCCGTCCGGCAGCATTTTCGTGGCCCGCGCCGACGACGTGGGAGCGCCATGAGGACGGCGTTCGCGCGCTCGGCGCGATCCGGTCCGGTGTCCAGTCATGCGGGGTTTCGCCTGGCTGGATTATCGGCAGGAAGGGCGGAAAGGGCAATAAAGGCGGAGGGCAAGATAAAGGAACATGGCACCACGTCGCCCATGTTCTCGAAATTGTTGTTGTCTGCACACTGGTTAGGGGAGCCGCGAGCGGCACCCCGTTTTTGGACGGCGCGAGCCGTGACTAGGCGCAAAGCCTTGGCTTTGCTGGATTTCGACCGGCACCATGGCCGCCGAATGCCCGATTTTCCACGATTTTGGCCGGAGGCGCAGCCATGAGCGCCAACGACGAGAACCGCTTCCGGCCGAAGCCCGGCCGCATCCGCGCCGACACGCCCAAGCTCGGCAAGGCCAAGAGCTTTCTTACGCAAGCGAAGAAGCTGGCGCGGCAGCACAGCAACAGCCCGTCGCGGTCATCCGCGTCATCCTCGCCACGCTCCAGATCGTCAGCCACTACCAAGGGCGGCAAGGCATCTCGGTCGAGCACCGGGCCGGGCCTCAAGCGTGGGCGCGGCGCGGCCTTCGTTCGCGCGCGCACCTTGTCCGGCGGCTGGAAGCACAGCGCGCCGGGAATGCGCCGCGTCGTCGTGAAAACCCGCTACGTCCAGCAGGCCGGCAAGAACGGCAAGGCTGCCGCCCATCTGCGCTACATCCAGCGTGACGGAACCTCGCGTGATGGCGAGCGCGGCCAGCTCTATTCCGCCACCGACGATCGCGCCGACGGCGATGCCTTTGTCGAGCGTGGCAAGGACGATCGCCACCAGTTCAGGTTCATCGTTTCTCCAGAGGACGGCGCTGATCTCTCCAACCTCACCGAACACACCCGCGACCTGATGAAAAAGATCGAAGGCGATCTCGGCACCAAGCTCGATTGGGTGGCGGTCAATCACTACAATACCGGCCATCCCCATGTGCATGTCATCGTCCGGGGCAAGGATGATCTCGGCGAGAATCTGGTCATCAACGGCGACTATCTCGCTAATGGTATTCGCGAGCGGGCGAGCGAGTTGACCACGCTGGAGCTTGGTCCCGTCACCGAGATCGAGCAGACCCGCAAGCTCTCGGCCGAAGTCGATCAGGACCGCTTCACCCGCATTGACCGGGCGATGACCGAGGAGGCCGATGAACGCTTCATCGACCTGCGCCATGAACCCGACGATCCGCGTCGGCAGTTCGACCGGACGCTACGCCTGCGCCGCCTGGGTAAGCTGGAGCAGATGGGCCTCGCCACCGAACACGCGCCGGGCGTCTGGGAGTTGAGCGAGCGCATGGAGCCGACCTTGCGCGAGCTGGGCGAGCGTGGCGACGTCATCCGCAATGTGCACAAGGCGCTGAAGGCCGATGGGCTGGAGCGCGATCCCATGACCTTCCAGCTTTATGATGCCGCGCCCGAGACGCCCATCGTCGGCCGCGTCGTGGACAAGTATCTCACCGATGAGATGGGCGAGAACCTGACCGTGGTGGTGGATGGGATCGACGGGCGCACCCACCATGTTCCGGGCATCGACCCGGCCCGCATCGAGGACGCCCGCATCGGCAGCATCATCGAGATCGGCCCGCCTGACATCGTAAGCCGTCCGTCCGACCGCGCCATCGCCGCCTTCGCCGTGGACGGCATCTATCGGCCGAGCCGTCATTTGGAGCAGGCGAAGTTCGAGGGTCGCGTTCCGGGCGGTGACTATGAGGGCTTTGTCGATGCCCATGTGCGCCGGCTGGAGGCGCTGCGCCGCGCCGGGATCGCCGAGCGGATCGACCCCGATCAATGGCGCATCCCGGAGGATTTCGAGAGCCGCGCCACCGCCTACGATGCAGGTCGAAACCGGCAGGCCAGCGTCCGCGTCATCTCGGCCTTCGATCTGGAAAGCCAGATCGGTTCGGATGGCGCGACCTGGCTCGACCGGCGGCTGGTGACGCCTGACGCATCGGATCTTGCTCCGGCCGGTTTCGGGCAACAGGTCCGCGAGGCGATGGACCAGCGCCGCGAGCATCATATCGAACAGGGTGACGCCGGCCGCGCGCGGGATGGTCGCATCTTCTATCGGCGCAGCCTGCTTGCAACGCTGCGCGAGCGCGAAGTCGCCCGCGTCGGCGCGGAGATGGCCGAGAGCAAGGCGCTGCCGTTTCGCGCTGCTGCGGACGGCGAGAAGATCAGCGGCAAGTTCACCGGCACCGTGCAGCTATCGAGCGGCAAATTCGCCTTGGTGGAGAAGAGCCACGAGTTCACGCTCGTTCCTTGGCGGCCAGTCATCGACCGCCAGCTCGGCCGTGAAGTCGCGGGCACCGTTCAGGGCGGTTCGGTATCGTGGCAGTTGGGGCGACAGCGGGGATTGGAGCTATAGCACTCACCAATTTCGCCTCGATTTGCGCCGCGCGCGCAAGGCTACAATCAATCTCCGACCTAGCCTGCGTAGCTGCCCGCTTGAGCTCCTCGCAATTCTCATAGCACTTCAACATTGTTGAATTTTTAAGCGTAGTCCCCGATCTTACCCAAAAGCTGATTACATATCCGTTAGGCGTGTGCTATAGATGTTGATAATATTTAATGTGATACGCCGTCAAATACGAAAGGCGTTTCATAATAAGTATCGCCGTTAGTGGATCTTACAGGCGATTGATTAAATATTATTTATGTGAAAACGAGACGATATATTTGATGCCATCTGTATGATGGGTGGCAGTCGGTGAATCGTGTGCAATTATTGGAGTATAGTTTCTTGGGGAGGAGATGCCTATCCAACCAGAAGGAGCAATAAACATGCGTCGAATTGCGTTCATATTCGGGACCAGGCCTGAAGCTATCAAATGTGCGCCGGTTATAAACAGGCTGAAGAGCGATGGCAGATTTCAGCCCATAGTCGTATCTACCGGGCAGCATCGTGAGATGCTCGATACGACGCTGGACGAGTTCGGCATCACGCCAGACATCGACCTCAATGTTATGCAGCCTCGCCAGACGTTATCACAGGTTACGCATAGGATCATCGAAGCATTGTCTGCTCGGATCGATGACCTGTCAGCCGATGCCGTTGTCGTTCACGGCGATACCGCCAGTACGTTAGCTGGCGCCCTGGCCGCATTCCAGCATGGAATCCCGGTCATACATTTGGAAGCTGGCCTACGGAGCGGCAACATCAGATCGCCGTTTCCCGAGGAAGCAAACCGCCGCCTCGTTGCCCAGATCACCGATTTGCATCTAGCGCCGACGATCAGGAGTAGCGCCAACCTTATTCGTGAAGGGGCATGTGAGTGCCGGGTGAAGATCACTGGAAATACGGTGGTTGACGCCCTCCATTGGGCCGCAGCGAATGCACCCGTGTTTGAAGATCCGGCCCTTGCCGATTTGATGACCGATCAGCGCCGCGTCGTGGTTGCGTCAGCCCATAGGCGTGAGACATGGGGAACACCAATGCGCGCAATCGCGGCGGCACTCGTGGAGATCGCCGCCAATGACCGAGTCCGCATAGTTGTCCCGTTGCACAAGAACCTAGCGGTTCGAGATGTGATGGTCCCGGCGTTGACCGGCATTCCAAACATCACGCTAGTTGATCCGCTGCCATACCGCAGCTTTTGCCGCTTGATGCTCCGAGCGGATATCATCATTTCCGACAGCAGTGGCGCAGAGGAGGAAGGCCCGTCTCTCGGCAAGCCCACTCTTGTCTTGCGCGACGTGACGGAACGACCCGAGGCCGTTGAGGCCGGCACGGCGAAGCTGGTTGGACGCGACACCGCCCGCATTGTTGGGGAAGTCACTAACCTGCTTGAGAACCCAGAGGAATATGAGCGGATGGCTCAACGCGTCAGTGCCTATGGCGATGGAAACGCGACTGGGCGCGTCGTCGAAGCAATTAGCGAATTCCTCAATATCAAAGAAAGAGAAAATACCAGGGTCCGGCTGGCAAGCTGATCTGGCTCGATTGATGGAAAGGTTCAGGCGCGTGGACCAAATTTGGGCTTGCGCCAGGACCGGCCTCTTCGGAGCCAACGACACCGGGGCGTCTATGATGTAAGGGCAAGCCATATGAATATTACCAGCGCAGTCAACCGTCGTCCACTGACGTTTTCAAGCACTGCAATATCGGCTATTCTCGTCGAAAATGAAGCCGAATGGCAAATAAACGGCCGTAGTATAGTGATAAATCTCGGCAATGAAGATGTTATTATTATGGATGATAAGCCGCAATCTGTTCAATCACTCCGATCGACTATTTTGGCTGATGCAAAGGTTCAGAACATCCAGAAGATGATCGAAATTTCCGTCCGCGATAATATCACGATGGACGGCGTAGTCGATGATCTCGGCTGGATGCGTTACGCCGACTTGGTCACGACGCCCTCCCACGATCTGCTAAAGACACCGTTGTTCAGATCCAGTCAGGATAGCGTTGGATTATTTCATTGTAATGAGGCCCTGCTTGGCGTGACGAGCAAAATGAAGAGGGCGACTACGTCTTTCGAGGTGAAGGTCAACTTCTGGTTTGCACCGGCTGGTACAGATTGCTTAATTCACCGCGATCATTCCTTTGTCGAGACGCATCTACAGATTTATGGAATAGGCAGAATGCAAAAATTCAACAGCGAGTCCCCCGATAGCTTATACGAAGAAATAATTATGGCTCCCGGATTTACTCAGCCGTTCTTCAACTGCGCCAGAGACGAATCCGGCACGTTTATCTATCCGTGGCACCAATACTATGCCGAAACAGATTGCGCTTGGATGGCGATTGAGTTTCATCTTCCAGAAGCTATGGCCCACCCGCAGGCTTCAAGCCCTTTGCGCAATGTGCTATCATTGAATCCTGAACGATAATCAATCTTGCGTCGAGGGCCTGTTAGCGAGAGAGGCTATTGCGCGTGCGGAAAACAATCCAGTCCATAGAGCGCGCTGCGGCACTGCTGGAAATCATCGCACGCGAAGGTGGTAGCGCTCGATTGCAGTATATTGCAGAGAAGGCGTCAATTCGCAGCACAACAGCCCATAACATCCTGGCGACGCTGGAATCGCTCGGTTATGTGCGGCGTGGCATTGGTGATGTAAAGTATCATTTGGGCGATCGAGTCCTTAATCTCGCGCGTATCATCGGCGATGACAACAGCTTGCGAACAAGATTACGGCCGACGCTGGAAAACATAGCCAACAAGGTTTCTGAGACTGTCTACCTCGCGGTCCCCAGTGGCGACGAGGTGTACTACCTTGACGCCATCGAATCCCCTCAAGCGCTGAAGGTCGGAAGCCCGGTTGGGAAGCGAGAGCGATTGGAAGGATCAGCTATCGGCCTTGTGTTTCTCGCATTCATGCCAGGACTGCGCAACCGTGTGATGGCTACGAGAGCCGACGCGCTCGGACCCTGTATATGCGATGAGATCGAATCTGTCGTGAAGCGCGGTTATGGCCTCGACATCGACAGCCACCAACCAGGTCAAAGCTGTGTTGCCGTTCCGTTCTATGAAAATGGTCAAGTACGCGCAAGCTTCGGCTTGAGCGGCCCGTCGTCTCGTTTGAGTCGTGAGGTTCTCGCAGGCCTTGCCTGGACTATGATGCAGGAAGTCAGCCTTATCAAACGTGTTAAAGAGGGCTGGTGGAGAAATGACGCATCAATGAGAGCTTGAGCGTTCTGCATATTGCATTCGGATAAGTCAGAGCCCACCTCCTCAATTGGCCTTCAACATCGTTGAAAATACGGCGAAATAATCTTCGCTCAGCCAACATTTATTGACGATATCCTGAATATAGTTCACATCTTATGAGCGATTACATTATCCTATCAAAGTTCTTATGAACGTTTCTGGGATTATGGGACGCTATATTTCAACTGGCGAATAAGGAGTATGTATATGCGCAAGCTATACTATTCTCCCGGTACGATCGCTCTTGCTCCGCACATTCTGCTTTGTGAGCTTGGAGAGCCCTTCGAAGTCATCCGGGTTACCGTCGCAGAAAATGTACACAAGAACTACAAAACGCCCGAGTTTCTCAAGGTTACGGCGCGTGGGTTGGTTCCGGTTCTGTCGACTGATAGTTGCACTTTGACGGAGTCGGTCGCGATCGCTCTTCACTTGGCAGAAACCGCGCCCGAAAAGCAATGGCTTCCGCCTATAGGTTCTGACGAGCGCGCTCGAACGTACGAATGGCTCGCTTGGTTGGCAACAACAGTTCTTCGATCGATTGGCGGCGTGTACAGGCCGGAACATATCATCGATAGTGAAGAGCTATATCCACCGATACGTGCGTTCGCAGAACGGAGGTTGGAGACGTTTTTTGGGGAGATCGAACGCGCTATCTCCCCGGGAAGCGCTTACTTCAAGGGTAACGATCTTGGTGTCATAGACCCGTTCCTCCTCGTATTTTATCGGTGGGGGTTGGAGATCGGTATCGATATGAGCGATTTCCGGCGTTGGAAGCAATTGACCTCCACAATGCTGGAACGCCCAGCGGTCGTCGAAGCACTTGATGCCGAAGAGATCGAGATCAAAGGTTTCCCTTCGCCAGAAACTCACTTCAAAAATGACGAAAAACAAACGCGATCGATGGAGTAATACGATGGCCAACGACGTGAAAGAGCCGAGGATATCACCACCATTATTCGAAGCGGAAGTTGTGGCTGAACATTTGCGGTCAGCTTATTGGGTTGAGGCGCTCGACCTTGACCTCGATGGGCGAACCGACTTGGTGGGTTACGGTATGTCGCTGGCTGAGATCTATGCATATCGAAACCTTTGCGGTGATACCGGCGTAAGCTGGGATCGTAAACTCCTGATCGACGGAGTTAAAATGCCCGTGGGTATGGACAGTGCAGACATTTCTGGAAACGGCTACCCCGATTTGGTTGTCTGCTATGACCTTTATGGCGAAAGCGGCACATTCCGTGATCCCGCACCCGATGGCGGGAAGATCGACTGGCTTGAAAACCCTGGCGCCGCTGGAGTTGCCGGCGAGCGATGGCGGCGTCACTACGTGGGGCATCTGCCAGCGATGCATCGTCTCAGGATAGGTTATTTCACGCAGACAGAGCGACTTGAAATCGTTGGATTTCCGATCGTTTCCCCGCAGGATATGCATGGCGTTGTAAGCGTCGTCCTCTTCACGCAACCGGATAACGTGAAAGATGCAGAATGTTGGCCGATGACTATTGTTGACGATAGTTACTTTCGGTTCGTCCATGGTGTGGAGAAGAAGGCCAATCTCGTTGACGGTTCAAGGCTGGATTCGCTTCTGATAGCATCCGACGAAGGCGTGACTTGGTTGCACTATGATCAAACCGAACGCGAATGGGTAAAAACTCGGATTGGTGAGGGTGAATACAGCCAAATTACGCAAACAAAATTCAAAGGAAGTGGCGACGCCGACGTCGGACGTGTAGGCGAAAATCCGTTCGCATACGTCGCAGCGATAGAGCCGTTTCATGGGAATACTGTAGTCGTGTACGTCAAGTCGGACAAGGGTTCCGACGGAGGACCAGAATGGTCCAGGCATCTGCTCGACATTTACAGCGATCCTAATGTCGCTGGAGAAAGTCCAGGACATTGCGTCGTTTGTGCCGATTTTGATGGCGATGGTGACGACGAGTTTCTAGTGGGTCTGCGCGGACCCCAGCCATGGCAAGGCGTAATCTACTACAAACCCGTCGATTTGAAGAACGGCATATTCACAAAATGGCGGATCGGCACCGAGTCCGTCGCGCGAATTGCTCTCGGCGATTTTGGCGGTGATGGCGGACGCGACTTTGCCACTATCGGATATTCGATACAAAATTACTTCGAAGCCGAAAACCCTAAGCTCATTGTCTACCGCAATCGGACACTATCTACGGATCAATAAAACGGCCCAGACGAACAGCAGTCAATGTTTGCGGTGTGGCAGCGACAACGTGGAAGGACAGAGCATGAAAGTAGATCTGCAAGGAAAGGTGGCTTTGTTAAGCGGCTCAACCGCAGGGATCGGTTTCGCGGTGGCAGAAGGACTTCTTACGGCAGGTGCGGAAGTGATAATCAATGGTCGCTCGGCGAGCCGGCTACAAGCCGCCGTTGAAAAGCTGGCGGAGACAGGGAAGCTCGTGCGGGGAGTGATAGCGGATGCAGGTACGCCGGAAGGCTGCGACGCTCTGATTGCTGCGGTCCCTGATGTAGATATTTTGATCAACAACCTTGGGATCTTTGCCCCGCGCCCCGTCTTCGATATCACGGATGTTGAATGGGAGCGCTTCTTCGCCGTCAATGTCATGAGCGGTGTTCGGCTGAGCCGGCACCATATTCCAATGATGATGAATAGAGGTTGGGGGCGCGTGGTATTTGTCTCAAGTGAGTCCGCCCTGCAAATTCCGGTCGAGATGGTTCACTACGGGATGACGAAGCTTGCCCAACTGGCAGTGGCACGGGGATTCGCCGAGGCAACGGCCGGAAGCGGTGTCACAGTGAACAGCATTTTGCCAGGCCCAACTCGTAGTGAAGGCGTAGGGCAGTTCGTACGTGATCTCGTAGGGCATACTTCCGATGCTGGGAAGATCTTCATGGAAACCTATCGTCCTTCGTCGCTTCTGCGCAGGCTCGCAGAACCTCGGGAAGTAGCGAACCTTGCGGTCTATCTCTCGTCGCATCAGGCGGCAGCGACAACAGGTTCCGCATTGCGCGTCGATGGGGGACTCATCCGCAACGTTGTGTGAAAGCCATAAAAATGGGCAGCAAGAAATGCAGGCATACGAATTTTAGTTTGCTGACCAAGTACTCGTGACTTCCAATGGAGCCGAATTCCACGCTCGCCAATCTTCGCCAACGAGCGCAACCCTATGAAGCCGTGGTTAGATCATTTCTTAGTGACATTCGCTTGGAAGCCGTCGATACTCCTCCGTAGCGACGGCTTCCAGTGGCCACATTGTGACAACAAATAAGTTTCGCTCAGGTGAACCAGCCAGTTTCATCAGGATCGCGATATTCCATCAGCTCAATCAATACGCCCTCAGCTTCTATAAAGGCGACTTTGACAAACCCCACCCCAGATGGATCGAACGGAGGCTGTACCACTTTGTAGCCCCGCATCGCCTCTTCAAGATCGGTAGTCCGATAAGCCACGTGGGGTTTGGTTCTCACTGCTTCTGGAGCAGGACTATCAGCGTCATAAAACATGAACTCGATATTGAACGGATGTTCTCGTGGACTGGATATCCACACCTTGTTTTCTTCCACACGAACAGCGTTTGGCGGGCGCTCGCTCGTGACAAATGCAACATGGTCGAATGCTTCACGTGATGGGGTAAAGGGCATAAGGGTCTCCAGTTCTGAATTGTTAATAGAACGAAAGAACCTCATTATGCAGATCGAAGCTAAAAACGAAAACATGCAAACACGTTGAAAGTTTTGTTCTTTTCAACATCGCTGAAGAACTGCATTATAGCTCATCGAATGTCCTCGGTGACTGTGCCATTGCCTATCTGAAGAAATATATGGTCGTCGTAATCCAAGGGGAGATTCACCTCGTCAAGACATTTGTCCCCCGAGTTGATCGGAGAGGAAATCCACGAATGCGCGGATACGTCCAGCAAGATGTTCGTGGCCGACATAGACGGCGCTAACGGGTTCGATATCTCCCGGATTAAAGTCCTCAAGCACAGGAAGTAGCGCCCCCGCTTCGATGTCCGGTTCGATATGGTAGCGGGCCAAGCGGGCCAGCCCCATGCCGGCGAGTGCAAGCCTCCGGACGGTTTCGCCATTGTTGACCCGCATCCGCCCGCGAAGCGGGGCGTAGGTCATAGTATCGCCTTCACGTTGACGGAACGGCCATTCGTGCATCGAGCGCCGGAAGTTGAAGCCGATACACTGATGCTGGGCGATGTCGGCCGGCGTTCGCAGTGGCGGAGCGCTTTCCAGATAAGACGGAGCGGCAACGACGGCATAACGGCTTTCCAATAGCTTTCGGGCTTTAAGACCGGAATCTTGTAGCGGTCCGACGCGGATCGCCACATCGGTGCGGTTCTCGATCAGATCGACCATGCCGTCATCGAGCGAAAGGTCGATTTCGATCTTCGGGAAGCGGGCGAGGAAAGCGGGCAGCAGTGGTGTTATTGCGCAGTGCGCAATCGGCACCGAGGCGTTGACCCTAAGCAGGCCGTGCGGGGTGGAGCACGATCCCGAGGTGATGCTGCGCTCCGTATCGTCAATCTCGGCCAGCACATTGCGGGCACGCCGCAGATAGATCTCGCCTTCCTGGGTCAAACTGAGCGAGCGGGTTGAACGGATCAGCAGGTTTGTCCCAAGTCGGGTTTCGATGCGCCCAACAACCTTGCTGACAGCCGAGGGCGACAGGCCAAGCGCTCGACTTGCCCCGGCAAAGCTGCCGCGATCCACGGCCTCGACGAACACCTCCATCTCTCCAGCGCGGTTATTCATATCCGTTCATCCTTACTCACGAATTGATTTCACGAGTGACGTTCCATAATAGCGGATTATCTAGTGAATGGCGAGCAGTTACGGTGCGAGAATGGATACCCACTCCCGCTCCGCAACCGCACTCGATCTGATTAATCGTCCCGGCCAGCTGACGCTGGGCATCGAACTGCCGCTCGATAACGATTGGTCGCCGGAAGGCGAAGCGCGCCGTGTCGCGGACGGACGCCCACACGGCGTGCCTGATCTGTCCCGTTACCCGGAGTTGGTCCGGCAGATCGACGCCTCAGGATTTGCGGCAGTCTGGATGCGCGACGTTCCGCTGTTCGATCCGCGAAACTTCGGCGACGCGGGTTCCATCTACGATCCCTTCGTCAATCTCGGCTTCCTCGCCGGGATCACGAAGCATGTCGCGCTCGGCACGGCGGGCATCGTCCTGCCGCTCCGCCATCCCATGATGGTGGCGAAGGCGGCCGCGTCGGTCGATCGCCTGTCTTGTGGCAGGCTGATCCTCGGCCTCGCCTCAGGCGACCGTCCGGTGGAGTATCCGCTGCTCGGTCTCGACTTCGAGGGGCGTGGCGAGACCTTTCGCCAGAGCCTCGCCTATATGCGCGACGTCTGGAAGGACGGCGGCTTGCCTCTTGGCGACGGACGCAAAGCCGCCGAACTCGACCTGCTGCCTAAGCCCAGCCACCAAACCATTCCGACGATCATTGCCGGCAACGGCCAGCAATCCCACGAGTGGATCGCGTCCAATATGGATGGACGTTTTGTCTATCCGGGTGGCGTGGATCGAACAGCAGAGCAGGCCGCAGATTTCCGGCGGCTTCGGCACGCGGCTGACCTCGATCGCGGCGTCTTCATCAGCGCCTTTCATCTGGACCTCGCTGACGATCCCGACGAGTTGCCGACGCCCCGCCGGTTCGGCGCTCGGATCGGCCGCAAACCCTTCCTCGACCACCTTAATGAGCTTCATGGCGCGGGTGTCGATCATCTGGCCGTGTTGCTGCGGCCCTCCCGTCGGCCGCTGCCGGAAGTGATCGACGAGCTTGCCCGAGAGGTTCTTCCCGACCTCGCCCACGGCGCGCTCCCGGCACCGTCACTCGAAAACACGGCACCGGAGCGCGACGCGGCCGGCGTGAAAGGAACCTGACTTGAGTACGAACAGACTACCCGCCCTGTTGGCGATGATGGTCGGTGGATTCGCCATCGGCACCACCGAATATGCGAGCGTCGGCGTCCTGCCGCAGATCGCCGATGATTTCGGGATCAATCTGGCGCGGGCCGGGCTGGTGGTTAGCGGCTATGCGCTCGGCGTCAGCTTCGGGTCGCCGATCCTCGCGGCCCTAACAGGAAACCTGTCACGAAAGACACTCATGCTGGCGGTGATGGCGCTGTTCGTCGTCGCCAATGCGGCAGCGGCCCTAAGCACAAGCTATGAACTGCTCATCGTCGCGCGAGTCCTCTCGGCCCTGCCTCACGGCATCTTCTTCGGCGTTGGGGCTGCGATTGCCGCGAGCTTCGTTTCGGAGGACCGTAGGGCTTCTGCGGTCGCGATCGTGTTCGGCGGCCTAACAATCGCGGTCGCGGCCGGCGTGCCGATTGCGACCGTCATCGGCCAAAGGCTCGGCTGGCCCATGTCCTATTGGTTCGTCGCGGCCATCGGCCTCGTGTCGCTGGTCGCAATGGCCGTGACCTTGCCTCGCAAGATTGATATCGCGCCGGCCGGGAGCCTCATCGAACAGGTCAAGGTGCTCGGCAGCGGGCGCCTGCTGATTGCGTTCGGCATGAATTTCTGCGCATGGGGCGGCACCTTCGTCGCCTTCGCCTATCTCCCCAGCATTCTCGCGGAAATCACCGGCTTTGGACCGAATGGCGTGGCTTGGATGCTGGCGCTTTACGGCGTGTCTGTGGTTATTGGAAACTTCTTGGGCGGACGCGTCTCCGACAAGGCTTTGGTCCCGACGCTCACACTTATGCTGGGAACGCAAGCGGCGGTTCTCCTCATCTTCACCTTCACAGCACCATCCATGATCGGTTCAATACTAACTCTCGGCGTGCTCGGAGCATTGATGTTCTGCAATGTGCCTGGGCTTGCGTTGTATGTCGTTCAACTTGCCATGCGCCATCGGCCTGGAAACGTAGACATCGCTTCCACCATTAATGTGTCAGCGGCGAATGCCGGTATCGCGGTCGGCGCGATCATCGGTGGACTGGTGGCGGAATCTCATCTTGGGCTTGGAGCGACGCCGTGGGTCGGCTCAATCATGATCGGTATCGGCACGTTGCTAACCTTGTGGAGCGGTTACTTGGACAGGCACGAAGTGTCACAAAAGCCGAATCAATCGGCATCCGCAACAAGTGAGGTTTGAATTAGTGTGTTGCAGCCCTGTTTGCCAAACCTTCGAGAGACAACGTAGAAAATACTTCTCTGCTTACTCCGCTCCTCTGGTATTTGCATCAATTGCACTTGGCAACGTCGGAAGGATGCGCGGGCGTGCCGCGCGGCGACAGATAGTCGGGCGAAGCACACAACAGGCGACTGGCAGAAGCCAGTTCGCGAGCAATCAGGCGGCTGTCGGAGAGATCACCGCACGGTGCTACGACGATCGCGGGCGCAACGCTGGATGAGACAATCATGACGCTAGCGATTGTCGCTTACACGCATGCGTTTCGCGCAAGTATTTTCGTGCTCGCCATTCTCCCTATCCTGACGGCCCCCATCTGCTTGCTCACCTTTCGCGACAAGCCATCGGCTGTGTCGGCGATCGACGTTTAGGCGGCACGTGTATGCGGCGGCGAAAGCGGAGTGAATATGTCGGTGAGGCGATCACCTTGTCTGCTTTACGGGGTGGTCGTTTCCCTATGGCCGTCCTCGTTCAGACGCTCGCTGTCGCTGAATATCTCAGCTTTCATCGCGCCGCCCTGGCGCTCGGCGTCAGCCAGTCCAGCGTCAGCGCTCGGATAAAGGCGCTGGAGGAAGACCTTGGCATCATTCTCTTCGACCGCAACACGCGCGGCGTCCGCCTGACTGAAGCCGGACGCCGCTTCGTCGATCAGGTCGGTGAGGCCATGGGCATCCTCGACCGCGCCATCAAGATCGCCGGAATGCAAGCGCGCGGCGAGGCCGGAGAACTTCGCGTCGGCGTGCATGCGCTCACCCCTGGCTGCTTTCTCGACCGGCTATTCGAGCGGTTCCACACCGACCATCCCGGTATCCGGCTGCAAGTTGCCGAGGGAACTGCGAGAGACGCCCAATTCATGATCCGCGAAGGCAGGCTCGATATCGCCTTCATGGCATGCACCCATCAGAGCCCCGATCTAAATTCCCGCGTGATCTGGCGCGACCGTCTTATGGTTGCGCTGCCGGTCAAGCATCCTCTTGCGGCACAATCGGATGTGGAATGGCGTCACCTTGCGGACGAAACTTTTCTCGTCCGCCATAGCGGCACTGGCCCGCAGGTTCACGATCTGATCGTGGCGCGGGCGGCCGGCAAATGGCTGACGCCAACAATCCTGCGTTTTGATGTTGAGCGGAGCACCCTGCTGTCCATGGTAGCGATCGGACACGGAATCTCGCTTTTCGTCGAGGAAGGCGCAGCCGACAGCACGGCGAACGTCGCTTTCCGGCCGATCCGGGACGAGCCTGAAAACATCCCATTTTCGGCTGTCTGGTCGCCGTCCAATCGCGCGCCCGCACTTCTCAAGTTACTCGCGCTCGCGACGAACATGCGCTGATCTTTCCGCTGACCGAATCGCAACCAATCCACCAGCACAGTGCCGAAATAGTGCCGCGACAACCCGTCCTATTTGCCGCCGATAGTATCCTGTAGCCCTCCGGCAATGCCTTTGCTGTTGCAGACCCGATGATTGCCTATTCTCTGATCGGCTCCGTCTCTCTTGCCGATTGGAGCCTGTATGCGTGGAGGCCGAATACTATGGGGCCAGATCATAGTCGTCTTCATCATTGTTCTGGTGATGACATGGGCCGCGACGCAATGGGTGGCGTTCCGGCTCGGCTTTCAGCCCCAACTCGGAAGCCCGTGGTTCGATCTGGCCGGTTGGCCATTCTACCATCCACCCGCCTTCTTCTGGTGGTGGTTTTCCTTCGACGCCTATGCACCCGCGATTTTCATGGAGGGGGCGGCCATCGCCACGTCGGGCGGCATCCTCGCCATCGCCGCCGCCATCCTCATGTCGATCATCCGGGCACGCGAGGCCCGTAACGTCGCCACCTATGGTTCGGCGCGATGGGCAGAGGACAAGGAAATCCGCAGCGCCGGGCTACTCGGCCCCGATGGCGTCCTGCTCGGCCGATACGATCGCGACTATCTGCGCCATGACGGGCCGGAGCATGTCCTGTGCTTCGCTCCTACAAGGTCGGGCAAGGGCGTCGGCCTTGTGGTGCCGACGCTGCTCACCTGGCCGGGAAGCTGCATCGTCCACGACATCAAGGGAGAAAACTGGACGCTGACAGCGGGCTTTCGTTCCCGGCACGGTCGCGTGCTGCTGTTCGATCCGACCAACGCCAGATCGTCTGCCTACAACCCGTTGCTGGAAGTGCGGCAGGGCGAATGGGAAGTCCGCGACGTGCAGAACATCGCGGACATATTGGTCGATCCAGAAGGCAGTCTCGATAAGCGCAATCATTGGGAAAAGACCAGCCACAGCCTGCTGGTCGGCGCAATCCTTCACGTCCTCTATGCCGAGAAGGACAAAACCCTGTCCGGCGTCGCCAACTTCCTGTCCGATCCCCGCCGTCCGGTCGAGGCCACCTTGCGCGCGATGATGGACACGCCGCATCTGGGCGAAGCCGGCGTTCATCCCGTCATCGCGTCGTCGGCGCGCGAGCTGCTGAACAAAAGCGAGAACGAGCGGTCGGGCGTGCTGTCCACCGCCATGTCGTTTCTCGGCCTCTATCGCGATCCGGTCGTGGCGCGCGTCACAGACCGTTGCGACTGGCGCATTGCCGATCTGGTCGGCAGGCGGGAGCCGGTCACGCTCTACCTTGTCGTCCCGCCATCCGACATCAACCGGACGAAACCGCTGATCCGGCTCATCCTCAACCAGATCGGTCGCAGGCTGACCGAGGAACTGGCCCTATCCGGCAAGCGGCATCGCTTGCTCATGATGCTGGATGAATTTCCCGCATTGGGAAGGCTCGATTTCTTTGAATCGGCGCTCGCCTTCATGGCGGGCTACGGCCTCAAATCCTTCCTCATCGCCCAATCGCTCAACCAGATCGAGCGCGCCTACGGGCCGAACAACAGTATTCTCGACAATTGCCATGTGCGCGTCGCCTTCGCCACCAACGACGAGCGCACCGCCAAGCGCGTGTCGGACTCGCTTGGCACCGCAACCGAGATGCGCGATTCCACCAACTATGCCGGCCATCGCCTCGCGCCCTGGCTTGGGCATCTGATGGTGTCGCGGCAGGAGACCGCAAGGCCGCTACTGACGCCCGGCGAGATCATGCAGCTTCCGCCCGCCGACGAAATCGTCATGGTCGCCGGCACTCCGCCGATCCGGGCGAAGAAGGCGCGCTATTTCGAGGATGCGCGATTGCAGGAGCGCATCCTGCCGCCGCCCGAGCTGCCATCCGTTCCAGCAACGAAGCCGGCAACCGACGACTGGACGAGCCGCGTCATCGTCGCGGCGGACAGGCCAGCGACGACCGCTGCCGGTGGCGCGGAGGGCGATCCCGACAACGCCGGCATCCGCCGCGAGCCGGAATTGCCCGAGCATGAGGAAATCGTCCCGCCGCCGACACCGCCAGCCCAGGAGTTCGACATTCTGGACGACGAGCCGGACGTGGATGCCGCCAAGGCCCGCGCGCTGCGCTCGCGCATGCGGATGATCGCCCGGCAGGCGTCCCTCGACCCCGGCGATGGCATCGAGCTTTGAGGGGGAGCCAATGACAACCCGCACCCGCATGAATGTCTATTTCGACCCGGAACTGCTCAAACAGGTCGAAGCGCTGTCGCTGCGCCGACAGGTCTCGAAGTCCGCCATCATCGAGGCGGCCGTCGCATCCTTCCTGTCGGGCGACACGTCGGATCGACTGGAAGCGGCCATGTCGCGCCGCCTCGACAAGATCGGCCGGCAGATCGGCACGCTGGACGAAGACCTCGCCGTGCTCGGCGAGACGCTTTCGCTGTTCGTCCATTTCTGGCTGACGATGACCCCGCCGTTGCCGGACAGCGCCAAACAGTCCGCACGCATCAAGGGCAACGAACGGTTTGAGGGTTTCATGCAGAATCTCGGTCGCAGGCTGGCGACCGGAGATAGGTTCCTGAAAGAGCTATCGCGCGACATGGATTCGCTTCATGACAGTCCGCCGCAAGATCAGACCAAGACCGATGGTGACGCTGCTTAGATTTTTCAACCCATCCTATTTGCCGCCGATAGCCGCCGATCACCGCATCCTCTTAGATACTTGTTGAATCGGCCTGATTTCAGGCTCTTTTAATCGACCCCGTTGCGGGGTCCGTCTGTCACGCCCCGCGAGAACAAGGGGCCGACATGACGACACATCACCAGAAACCGGAGGCGATTGCACGCGGCGCGCGCATGTTGCGCACGGCGCTCGGCGCATCCATCGCCCGGTTTCTCGAGGACCCGGCCGTCATCGAGGTGATGCTGAACCCGGACGGTCGCATCTGGATCGACCGGCTGTCCGAAGGGCTGGCCGATACGGGCGAGATGCTGTCCGCCGCCGATGGCGAACGCATCGTGCGGCTGGTTGCACACCATGTCGGCGCGGAAGTTCACGCCCGCGCACCCCGCGTCTCGGCAGAGCTTCCCGAGACCGGCGAGCGGTTCGAAGGGCTTTTGCCGCCCGTCGTCGCAGCACCCGCCTTCGCGATCAGGAAACCCGCGGTCGCTATCTTCACGCTCAATGACTATGTAGCCGCCGGCATCATGTCCGCCGAGCAAGCCGCGACGCTTCGCGAAGCCGTCGCCTCCCGCGCCAACATTCTCGTCGCGGGTGGAACGTCCACCGGCAAGACGACGCTGACCAACGCGCTGCTCGCCGAGGTGGCCAAGACGGACGATCGCGTCGTCATCATTGAAGATACCCGCGAGTTGCAGTGCGCTGCGCCGAACCTTGTCGCCATGCGGACCAAGGACGGCGTCGCCACGCTTTCCGATCTCGTTCGCTCCTCGCTGCGCCTGCGCCCCGACCGCATCCCCATCGGCGAGGTTCGCGGCTCCGAAGCCCTGGACCTGCTCAAAGCCTGGGGAACGGGACATCCCGGCGGCATCGGCACCATCCATGCCGGAACAGGCATCGGTGCGCTGCGTCGCCTCGAACAGCTCATCCAGGAAGCCGTCGTCACCGTCCCGCGCGCCCTGATCGCCGAGACCATCGACCTTGTTGCCGTCCTGTCCGGGCGCGGTTCCGCGCGCCGGCTGGCCGAACTCGCCCGCGTCGATGGGCTGGGGCCGGACAGCGACTACGCCATCACCCCCGCAACCCCCACCAGCACAGGAGACCCCTCATGATCCCAACCTTTTCCCGCGCCTGCCGCTTCATGGCGACATCGGCGGCAGCCGTTTCCATCAGCCTGATGCTGGCGCCCGCCGCACACGCATCCGGTTCGTCGATGCCGTGGGAAGCGCCCCTGCAATCCATCCTTCAGTCGATCGAGGGGCCGGTCGCCAAGATCATCGCCGTGATCGTCATCATCGCCACCGGCCTCGCGCTCGCGTTCGGCGACACGTCGGGCGGCTTCCGCCGCCTCATCCAGATCGTGTTCGGCCTCAGCATCGCTTTTGCGGCCAGTTCCTTCTTTCTCAGCTTCTTCAGCTTTGGCGGCGGGGCGCTCGTCTGATGGCGGGCGGCCTCGAACAACTGGACGCGGTGCCGGGATTTTCCGTTCCGGTCCACAGGGCGCTGACCGAGCATATCCTGCTCGGCGGCGCTCCGCGCGCCATCGCCATCATGAACGGGACGCTGGCCGGGGCCGTGGGCCTCGGCCTACGCCTCTGGCTAGTCGGCCTCGCCATCTGGGCGATAGGCCATTTCGCGGCCGTCTGGGCGGCCAAGCGCGATCCGCTCTTTGTCGAGGTGGGGCGCAGGCATCTGCGCATCCCGGCTTTTCTAGCGGTGTGAGGGCGCGATCATGATGAACCTTGCCGAATATCGCCGCACCGCAAGCCGCCTCGCGGATTTCCTGCCATGGGCCGCGCTGGTCGGCTCCGGCGTCGTGCTGAACAAGGACGGAAGTTTCCAGAGGACGGCGAAGTTTCGCGGTCCCGATCTGGATTCCGCCGTCGCCGCCGAACTGGTCGCCGTCGCCGGCCGGATCAACAATGCCATGCGCCGTCTTGGCTCCGGCTGGAGCATCTTCGTCGAAGCGCAACGCTCCGAAGCTGCGACCTATCCCACGAGCCAATTTCCCGAAGCCGCATCCGCGTTGCTGGACGCCGAACGGAAAGCTGCATTTGAGGAAGCCGGAACGCATTTCGTGTCGGGTTACTTCCTGACCTTCCTCTGGCTGCCGCCCGCCGAGGACGCCGCCCGCGCGGAGACCTGGCTTTACGAGGGCCGCGAGCAATCCGGCGTCGATCCGTGGCAAGCCCTGCGGGGCTTCGTGGACCGCACCGACCGCGTGCTGGCGCTGCTCGACGGCTTCATGCCGGAATGCCGCTGGCTCGATGACGCCGGCACGCTGACCTATCTGCATTCCACCATCTCGACCAACCGGCATCGCGTGCGCGTGCCGGAGGTGCCGATGCACCTCGACGCGCTGCTCGCCGACCAGCCGCTGACCGGCGGGCTGGAACCGCGTCTTGGCGACCGGCATCTGCGCGTCCTGACCATCATCGGCTTTCCGACCGCGACAACACCCGGCCTGCTCGACGAAATGAACCGGCTGCCGTTCCCGTATCGGTGGAGCACGCGCGCCATCCTCATGGACAAGACCGACGCCACCCGGCTGCTGACGAAGATCAGGCGGCAATGGTTCGCCAAGCGCAAGTCCATCGCCGCCATTCTCAAGGAAGTCATGACCAACGAGGCGAGTGCCTTGGTGGACACGGATGCGGCCAACAAGGCTCTCGATGCCGACATGGCGTTGCAGGAGCTGGGGGCCGATGTCGCCGGCATGGCCTATGTCACGGCCACCATCACCGTCTGGGATGCCGACCCGCGCATTGCCGACGAAAAGCTGCGCCTCGCAGAAAAGATCATTCAAGGCCGCGACTTCACCGCGATGCCCGAGACCGTCAACGCCGTCGATGCCTGGCTCGGCTCGATCCCCGGACACGCCTACGCAAATGCCCGGCAGCCGCCCATATCGACGCTCAACCTTGCCCACATGATCCCGCTATCGGCCGTGTGGGCGGGGCCGGAACGGGACGAGCATTTCAGCGCGCCCCCGCTGTTCTTCGGCAAGACCGAAGGCTCGACCCCGTTCCGGTTTTCCCTTCACGTCGGCGATGTCGGCCACACGCTCGTCGTCGGCCCCACGGGCGCAGGCAAGAGCGTGCTGCTTGCCCTCATGGCCTTGCAGTTCCGCCGCTATGCGGGATCGCAGGTCTTCGCCTTCGACTTCGGCGGTTCGATCCGCGCCGCGTCGCTCGCCATGGGCGGAGACTGGCACGACCTCGGCGGCGGGTTGACGGAAGGGGACGAGGCGTCCGTCTCGCTCCAGCCGCTTGCCCGCATCGACGATACCTATGAGCGCGCCTGGGCCGCTGACTGGATCGCCGCCATTCTCGGCCGCGAAGGCGTGCCGGTAACGCCCGAGACCAAGGAATACATCTGGACGGCGCTGAACTCGCTGGCGTCCGCTCCGATCGGCGAACGCACCATCACCGGCCTCACGGTGCTGCTCCAATTCAACGATCTGAAACAGGCATTGCGGCCTTACTGCATCGGCGGGGCCTATGGTCGGTTGCTCGATGCCGAGACCGAACATCTCGGCTCGGCGGATGTGCAGGCGTTCGAGATCGAGGGCCTTGTCGGAACCGGCGCGGCCCCGGCCGTGCTCCCCTACCTGTTCCATCGGATCGGCGACCGGCTCGACGGTCGGCCGACTTTGCTCATCATCGACGAGGGCTGGCTGGCGCTGGACGATGAAGGGTTCGCCAACCAGCTCCGCGAATGGCTGAAGACGCTCAGGAAGAAGAATGCTTCCGTCATCTTCGCCACGCAGAGCCTGTCGGACATCGACGGCAGCACTATCGCGCCCGCCATCATCGAAAGCTGCCCGACGCGGCTGCTTCTGCCGAACGAACGCGCCATCGAGCCGCAGATCACCGCCATCTATCGGCGCTTCGGCCTCAATGACCGGCAGATCGAAATCCTGGCGCGGGCCACGCCCAAGCGGGATTACTACTGCCAGAGCCGCAGGGGAAATCGCCTGTTCGAGCTGGGCCTGTCCGAAGTCGGATTGGCGCTCTGCACCGCATCCGCGAAATCCGACCACAAACGCATTGCCGGACTTGTCGCAGAACACGGCCGCGACGGCTTCCTTGCCGCCTGGCTGCGCCTGCGCGGCGTCGATTGGGCGGCCGACCTGATCCCCGATCTTACCAATCTCATTCCCCAGACCGAGAAGGAGTCCCAACCATGACCATTCGTCGTTCGCGCTCGCGCGCCATTTTCATGGCCGCGACCATGCTTGCCGCGCCGCTCGCGCTGTCGCCCATGCTGACCAGCCCGGCCCACGCGATCATCGTCTACGACCCGACGAACTACGCGCAGAACCTTCTGTCGGCGACCCGCGCGCTTGAGCAGATCAACAACCAGATCACGTCGCTTCAGAACGAAGCGCAGATGCTCATCAATCAGGCGAAGAATCTGGCGAGCCTGCCATATTCCTCGCTTCAGGCGTTGCAGCAGAACGTCCAGCGCACGCAGCAGCTTTTGAGCCAGGCGCAGAACATCGCCTTCGACGTGCAGAAGGTCGATCAGATCTTCCAGACCCAATATGGCAACGTCTCGTTGTCCGCGACCGATGGCCAGCTTGTCGCCGACGCGCGATCCCGCTGGCAGAACACGGTCGGCGGCTTGCAGGACGCCATGCGCGTGCAGGCCGGCGTCGTCGGCAATATCGACACCAACCGCACGCAGATGTCGGAGCTTGTCGGGCAGAGCCAGAACGCGACCGGCGCGCTGCAAGCTACACAGGCCGGCAATCAGCTTCTCGCCCTCCAGTCGCAGCAGCTTTCCGACCTGATCGCGCTGATGTCCGCCAATGGCCGGTCCGAATCGCTGATCGAGGCCGAACGCGCCACCGCCGCCGAACAGGGCCGCATCCAGCGCGAGCGCTTCCTGACGCCGGGATCAGGCTACCAGCCCGGCAATGCCCGGATGTTCGGCAACGGCAACAACTGACCGGACAGGAGGGGCGCGACATGGACGGCAAGATGCTGGCCCGGCTGGGCGCGATCATATTCGTCGCCATTGCCATCACCGCCACGGCCATCGAGATGACGCGCAAGGAAGATGCGCCGGCATTACCGTCGCGTCTTGTCCAGCCCGAACGCGATCCGCTGCGCGAAGGGCAGCGCCGGTGTCAGCAGCTTGGAACGACGGCCGCCAGCGACGCCGAATGCCTGCGCGTCTGGGCCGAGAACCGCGATCGGTTTCTCGGCCGGACGCCGGTGCCCGCCGCCCCGCATCAGAACGGGGGGCAATGAACCATGGGCGGCACCGGCGTCATCGACAACTTCCTCGGCGTCTTCACCTCCTACATCGACAGCGGGTTTGGCCTGCTCGGCGGCGAGGTGGCGTTCATCGCCACCACGCTGATCGTCATCGACGTGACGCTCGCCGCCTTGTTCTGGAGCTGGGGCGCGGATGACGACATCATCGCCCGGCTGGTCAAGAAGACGCTGTTCGTCGGGGCGTTCGCCTACATCATCTCAAACTGGAACAACCTGGCCCGCATCGTCTTCGAGAGCTTCGCCGGTCTCGGCCTTAAAGCCTCCGGCACCAGCTTTTCCACCGCCGACCTGATGCGTCCCGGCAAGGTGGCGCAGACCGGCCTCGACGCCGGCCGCCCGCTGCTCGATTCCATCTCCGACCTGATGGGCTACTGGTCGTTTTTCGAGAACTTCATCCAGATCGCCTGCCTGATGTTCGCCTGGGCGCTGGTGCTGCTCGCCTTCTTCATTCTGGCGATCCAGCTTTTCGTGACGCTGATCGAGTTCAAGCTGACCACCTTGGCGGGGTTCGTCCTCATCCCCTTCGGCCTGTTCGGCAAGACCGCCTTCATGGCCGAGCGCGTGCTTGGCAATGTCGTCTCGTCCGGCATCAAGGTGCTGGTGCTGGCCGTCATCATCGGTATCGGCTCCACGCTGTTCTCGCAGTTCACCGCGGGCTTCGGTGGTGCCACGCCGACTATTGATGATGCGATGGCGATCGTGCTGGCCGCGTTGTCGCTGCTCGGCCTCGGCATCTTCGGACCCGGCATCGCTTCCGGCCTCGTTTCGGGCGGCCCGCAGCTTGGTGCTGGCGCTGCCGTTGGCACCGGCCTTGCCGTAGGGGGTGCCGCCCTTGCCGCAGGCGGTGCGGCCGGTCTCGCCGTCAAGGGCGGCGCTGCCGCCATGTCCGGTGGAGCCGCCGCCGTTCGGGGCGGTGCTGCCACAGCAGGCGCGGCATCCGCCGCCTATAGCGTCGGCTCGCTCGGCCAGTCGGGTGCGGCCGGTGTCGCGTCCGGCCTTGGCGGCGTGGCGCGGGCCGCAGGCTCCGCTGCCGTGTCACCCCTGAAGCGTGCCGCTTCCAAAGCCTCCGAAAGCGTCAAATCCAGCTTCTCCGATGGCGCACGCGCAGCCTTCGGCGTGACCGGCGGCTCATCCACCGCAGGCACGGTCGGAGGCAGCAGCGCAGCGCCCGCAGCCGCATCTTCTCCCGCTGGCAGTCCCCCGGCCTGGGCGCAGCGGATGCAGCGATCCCAGGCCGTGAACCACGGCGCCACCATGGCCGCCCACGCCGTGCGCTCCGGCGACAGTCACGGTGGCGGCTCTTCCGTCAATCTCTCCGAAAGTGACCGCTCATGAGCATCTTCAAACGACCCGCAGCCCATTACGGCAAATCCCCCGAACCCGAGACGCCCTATCAGAAGGCAGCGCAGGCATGGGACGAGCGCATCGGCTCGGCCCGCGTTCAGGCGAAGAACTGGCGTTATATGGCCTTCGGCTCGCTGATCCTGTCAGCCGGTTTTGCCGCCGCCCTTGTCTGCCAATCGGCGCGCGGGACCGTCGTGCCCTGGGTGGTGCAGGTCGATAATCTCGGACAGGCACAGACCGTTGCGCCCGCCGTTGCCGACTATCGCCCGACCGATCCGCAGATTGCGTTCCATCTCGGCCGCTTCATCGAACAGGTCCGCGCGATCCCGGCAGACGCCATCATCGTCCGCCAGAACTGGCTCAGGGCTTATGAGTGGACCACGGATCGCGGCGCGGCGGCCTTGAACGATTATGCGCGCAGCAACGACCCGTTCACGAAGGTTGGCCGGCAACAGGTCGCAGTCGAGGTCTCCAGCGTCATCCGGGCATCGGACGACAGCTTCCGCGTCGCCTGGACGGAGCGGCATTATGAGAACGGCCAGCTCGCCACGACCGAACGCTGGACCGCGATCCTGACCATCGTGATCCAAACCCCGCGCGATGCCGAACGGCTGCGCGCCAATCCGCTCGGCATCTACGTCAATGCAATCTCATGGTCGCGGGAGATGAGCCAATGACCAAACTTCTCCCCGAGCAGGATTCCGGCTGCGAAACTACGTTTCTCCGTAAACCCGCCTTCGCGGCTTTGCTGCTGTCCGCCACCATGCTCGCGGGCTGCGCCACCAACAAGCCGCCGCAGTTCAGCTACGACGCCAACGTGCCATCGCTGCCTGTCGTGCAGGCCGCCGTCACCGACGACCGGCCCCGGCCTTTGCACACGCCGCCCGCATGGACGGTCGCGCGTGGCGGGACCGCCGCCGGGACACCGGCAGGCCGCGTCGAGAACGCCAACGCCGCAGCCCGCGTCGAGCCGCGCCGCGAGGGCTATTACAACGCCATCCAGATTTATCCGTGGTCGGAAGGTGCGCTCTATCAGGTCTATGCCGCGCCGGGACAGATCACGACCATTGCGCTTGAACCCGGCGAGAGCCTGACCGGAGCGGGACCGATCGCGGCAGGCGATACCGCCCGCTGGATCATCGGCGATACCGAGAGCGGCAGCGGAACGTCGCGCCGCGTCCATATTCTCGTGAAGCCGACGCGGCCGGATATTTCCACGAACCTTGTCGTGACGACAGACCGTCGCACCTACATGATCGAGCTGCGCGCCCGCGAAGCCCTCTATATGCCGTCCGTCGCCTGGGCCTATCCGGCACAACCGGCAGGCCAGCGCCAGACCGTTCCCGCCGCGCCGATCATTCCGGTCGAGGCGGCGCGCAACTATCGCTATGGCCTGACCGGCGACAATCCACCCTGGAAGCCCATCTCCGTCTTCGACGACGGCCGCCGCGTCTATGTCGTCTTCCCGCGCGGCATCGTGCAGGGCGAGATGCCGCCGATCTTCGTCATCGGTTCCGATGGCGAGACCCAGATCGTCAACAGCCGCATCCATCAGAACATCCTGATCGTGGACCGCCTGTTCGGCGCGGCCGAACTGCGCCTTGGCAGCGGTGATCGCCAGCAGACGGTCAGGATCGTCCGCATCGAGCAACGGCAGGCTGCACAGCCGGCAAAGGCGACCGGAGAATCCCCGTCATGACCGAAGACACGACCCCTGTAGAAGCCGCAGCAGACACCACCGCGCCCATGCGGCTACGAGCCGAACCGCCGCGCGTCACCCGTCTGTCCCGCAAGATGCTCGCTGGCGTCGGGGCAGTCGCGCTGCTCGGCATCGGCGGCGCGCTGATCTATGCGCTCCAGACCCGCGACATGGGATCGGGCGGCGAAGAACTCTATTCGACCGAGAACCGCCCCACGGCGGACGGCTTGTCCGGCCTTCCGCGCGACTATACCGGACCTGTCCTGGGACCGGCATTGCCCGGCGATCTCGGCGGCCCGATCCTCAGCGCGCAGAACCGGGGCCAACCCGTCGCCGCGCCGGTCATGACGACGCCCGCCGTCGATCCGGCAGAACAGCGCCGTCTCGCCGAGGAAGAAGCCGCGCGCGTCAGCCGCGTCTTCTTCCAGACCGCACCGGGAACGGGAACCGCAAGCCCGAGTCTCGCCGGCCTTGGCCTCAACGGCCAGCCTGGTGCTGCCGGCACGCAGGACCGGCACACAGCGTTCCTCAATGGTCCGGTGGACCGGCAGACGGTCGCCCTGGACCGCATCATGGCCCCCGCATCACCCTACATCCTTCAGGCCGGGGCCGTGATCCCGGCCGCGATGATTACCGGCATCCGTTCGGACCTTCCCGGCCAGATCACCGCGCAGGTGACGGAGAACGTCTATGACAGCCCGACCGGTAGCCTGCTCCTGATCCCGCAGGGCACGCGCATCATCGGCCAATACGATGCCGGCGTGACCTTCGGCCAACGCCGCGTGCTGCTTGTCTGGAATCGCCTGATCCTGCCCAATGGCCGCTCCATCGTGCTGGAACGCCAGCCCGGCGCGGACGCTTCCGGCTATGCCGGGCTTGAGGATGGCGTCGATTATCACTGGTGGGATCTGATGAAGGCGGCCGGCCTGTCCACGCTGCTCGGCATCGGCACGGAGCTGGCGACCGACGACGAGGACCGATTGATCCGCGCCATCCGCGACGGCGCGCAGGACACCATCAATCAGGCCGGACAGCAGATCGTCCAGCGCCAGTTGCAGGTCGCGCCGACGCTGACCATCCGGCCGGGATACCCGGTCAGGGTCATTGTGACGCGAGATTTATTCCTCGAACCCTACAGGAGCTGACCATGGCAAAGCTGAAACTCGGTCCTCTGGCCGACGACAAGCCGGTGAAGATGACGGTGGAATTGCCCGCACAACTCCACCGTGACCTCATCGACTACGGCGCTCTGTTGGCCGATGGCGGTGCGCCCATCGAGCCAGCCAGACTGATCGTGCCGATGCTGGAGCGGTTCATCGCCACGGATCGCGGCTTCGCCAAGGCGCGGCGGCAGGCGACCTGATCCGTCACGACGGGGGTGCCGCGAGCGAACAGGCGCGAATGCGGCACGCTACACACCGCCGATCCCCCTCCATGCTTCGCTTAATTCCGGGGCCTTAGCGCGCCGGATGCCACCCGCGAAACACGGAGGATACCATGTGCGCAGAGCACCGCCGCGCCCAACGAGGCCGCCCAAAACGGCCGGCCCCCGGAACGCTTCCTGATGATCTCTACGACTATGACGACGATCCCGCGCCGCGCATCAGCCGGTTGCGCGGCAGTCCGCCTCATGTCTTCGACGTTGAGAAGCTGCCCGTCATTGACGACTGGCCCGACGAAGTGCCGATCACCGACGCCGAGATTCAGGTGTTCGAGCGCTGGTTCGCCGATGTTTTCGACGAGATGTTCGGCTCGCTCGATCTGCCGGAAGGCTTGCTCATGTTATCGAAATATGATAACGAAAAGCCTTGAGCAAATGATCGAGCTACGCCATGACGACACTCAAGGTCGGGATCGCCACATCCGATGAAATGAAGGCCCGCACCATGCGGATTGCCAAAGGCGAGGAAAAGCCCGCGCCCGGCGATCCGAGCGTCTGGTTCACCTCAACAATATCGTTCGCCAAGTTCCTCTCACCCGGCAATTGCGAGTTGCTTCGCATCATCCATGAGCAGGAGCCGGACTCGCTGGAGGAACTGGCGCAGATCACCGGCCGCGCGAAATCCAATCTGTCCCGGACCCTCAAGGCCATGGCCGGCTACGGCCTTGTTCGCATGGAGAAGGGCAAGGGCCTCAAGCTGGTCCCCAAGGTCATTCATGACCGCGTGGAGCTAGTCTTGCCCCTGATCGAGCGGCGTAAGTCGAAAGGAACCCGCAAATGAACGCACAATCCGCCAACGTCGCCCTGCGGGCTGCCCTCTACCTGCGCGTCTCGACCGCCCGGCAGGCCGAGCATGACGTGTCGATCCCCGACCAGCGCAAGCAGGGCGAGGCGTACTGCGCGGCGCGCGGCTATCAGCTGGTCGAAATCTTCGTGGAGCCCGGCAACACGGCCACCAATGATCGCCGCCCCGAGTTCCAGCGCATGATCGAGGCGGGCACGTCGAAGCCCGCGCCCTTCGATGTGGTGCTGGTTCACAGCTTCTCGCGCTTCTTCCGCGATGCTTTCGACATGGAATATTACTATCGCAAGCTCGCCAAGAATGATGTCCGGCTCATTTCCATCACGCAAGAGCTGGGGGACGACCCAATCCACGACATGATGCGGCGGATCATGGCGCTGTTCGATGAATACCAGTCGAAGGAAAACGGCAAGCACGTCACCCGCGCCCTGAAGGAGAACGCCCGGCAAGGCTTCTGGAACGGTGCGTTGCCGCCGATCGGCTACCGGATCGCCGCCGCCGAACAGCGCGGGGCCAAGACCAAGAAGAAGCTGGAAATCGACCCGCTGCACGCCGACACGATCCGCCTGATCTATCGGCTCGCTTTGGAAGGTCAGGGCGACAGCGGCCAGATGGGCGTCAAGGCCATCGTCAAGCATCTGAACGCCAAGGGCATCTTCACCCGCGACGGCGGCCGTTGGGGCATCGGTCAGGTTCATCGCGTTCTGACCCGCCGCACCTATATCGGCGAGCATGAATGGGGGAAGCGCAGCAAGCACAACGACGCGCGTACCCCCGGAGAAATCGTCATCGTCCCGGTGCCCGCCATCATCGAGCGAGAAACCTTCGACGCCGTTCAGTCTCTTTTGCAGGCTCGCAACCCCAAGACCGAACTGCCCGCCCGCGTGGTGATCGGGCCGACCCTGCTGACCGGCATCTGCTATTGCGGCAATTGCGGTGGGGCCATGACCATCCGCACCGGCAAGAGTGGCCGCTACCGCTACTATGCCTGCTCGATCAAGGCGCGGCAGGGGGAGACCGGCTGCAAGGGACGCGCCATCCCCATGGACAAGCTCGACGATATGGTGGTCAGCCATATCGAGGAACGCTTGCTCGATCCCACTCGGCTGGAGAAGCTGCTTGGCAGCATCCTCGGTCGCCGCGAGGATCAGGCGGAACGCCGTCGCGAACACATCGCCTCTTTGCAGCGGCAGGCGACCGAATCGGAATCGCGCCTCAAGCGGCTCTATGACGCCATCGAGGCAGGCGTCGCCGATCTGGACGACCCGGCGCTCAAGGAGCGCATCGCCGGTCTTAAGGTTCTTCGCGATCAGGCGCGGGCTGACGCCGACCGGGCGCAAGCCCTGCTCGAAAGCCCCGGCCACAGCGCCCTTAGTCCGGCGATGATCGAAGGGTTTGCACGCCGCGCGCGGGAGCGCATTCGCGGTCACGAGGGCGGCTATCGGCGGGATCACCTGCGCGCCCTGGCGCAGCGCGTCGAGGTCGCAGACGACGCAATCCGCATCATGGGATCGAAAACGGAGCTGCTAAAGACGCTTATTGCCGGTCAAGGGAGGCAATCGGCGGCGATTGGCGTGCCCAGAGGCGGACTGAAATGGCGGAGAGGGTGGGATTCGAACCCACGGTACAGTTGCCCGTACTTCGGTTTTCGAGACCGACCCGTTCGACCACTCCGGCACCTCTCCGCGCCGCCCGAACAGGCTTCGGCGCCGCGTATAGAGGTGGAATGCGCTGAGCGCAACGGGGGGAAGGGCGGTTCTGCGTTGACTCCCCCAGGGTGGGCTCGCTATATCCGCCGCCTCCCGGCAGATCCCCCAGGTGACGCCGCAGTGCCGCTCGCGGCCTCACCATCGACTTGAATAGAGCAGGCGTAACAATGACCTACGCAGTGATCCGCACGGGCGGCAAGCAGTACCGCGTCACCCCGAACGCCGTGCTGGTCGTCGAGAAGCTCGAGGCCGAAGCCGGCCAGACCGTGACCTTCCAGGACGTCCTCGTCCTCGGCGGCGAGTCCGGGCTGACGATCGGCGCCCCCACCGTGGCCGGCGCCTCGGTGACCGCCACGGTGATCGAGCAGACCCGCGGCGACAAGGTGATCGTCTTCAAGAAGCGTCGCCGCCAGAACAGCCGCCGCAAGAATGGCCATCGCCAGCACATGACCGTGCTGCGCATCGGCGACATCGCCGCGGCCTGATCCAGAAACACAGGAAAACCCCACCATGGCTCATAAGAAGGCTGGCGGTTCCTCCCGCAACGGTCGCGACTCCGCCGGCAAGCGCCTCGGCGTGAAGCTCTATGGCGGCCAGGCGGTGAAGTCCGGCTGCATCATCGTGACCCAGCGCGGCACCAAGATGCTGCCGGGCCGCAACGTGCTCGTTTCCCGCGACCACTCCATCCAGGCCGTGGCCGATGGCGTCGTGAAGTTCGACCGCAAGGCCGAGGGCCGCGTGATGGTCTCCGTGGACCCGCGCCCGGTGGCTGCCCCGGTGGCCGCCGAGTAACCACGCGCCCCCTACCAACGGCTCGTCTTACCGGACGGGGGCCCTCGCGGCCCCCGTTCGTCGTTTCAGGGCTCCATTCCGGTGGTCCCGCACTCCCTCTTCAGGCTCCCGAACCGATGAAGTTCCTCGACGAAGCGAAGGTCTACCTGAAGGCAGGCGACGGCGGTGACGGCGTCGTGGCCTTCCGCCGCGAGAAGTACATCGAGTTCGGCGGCCCGGACGGCGGCAATGGCGGCCGGGGCGGCGATGTCGTGGTCGAGGCGGTGGAGGGGCTGAACACCCTGATCGACTACCGCTATGCCCAGCATTTCCGCGCCCGCAAGGGCGGCAACGGCGCCGGCTCCGACCGCACCGGCGCGGGCAGCGAGGATGTGGTGCTCAAGGTCCCCGTCGGCACGGTGGTGCTGGACGAGGACAAGGAGACCGTCCTGGCCGACCTCACCGAGGCCGGGCAGCGTGCCACGCTCTGCCGCGGCGGCGACGGCGGCCATGGCAACGCGCACTACAAGACCTCGACCAACCGCGCCCCGCGCCGCGCCGACAAGGGCTATCCGGGCGAGGAACGCTGGGTCTGGCTGCGGCTCAAGCTGATCGCCGATGCCGGCCTCGTCGGCCTGCCCAATGCCGGCAAGAGCACCTTCCTCGCCGCCGTCTCCGCCGCCCGGCCCAAGATCGCCGACTACCCCTTCACCACCCTGCATCCGCAGCTCGGCGTGGTGCGCCTCAACGCCTCCGAGGAATTCGTCCTGGCCGACATCCCCGGGCTGATCGAGGGCGCGGCGGAGGGGGCCGGCCTCGGCACCCGCTTCCTGGGCCATATCGAGCGCTGCGCCGTGCTGCTGCACCTGATCGACGGCACCCAGGCCGATCCGGCCGCCGCCTGGAAGACCGTGCGCGGCGAGCTGGAGGAATACGGCGCCGACCTGACCGACAAGCCCGAGATCCTGGCCCTCAACAAGACCGACGCCATGACGCCGCAGGCCCGCACCTCCCGCATCAAGGCGCTGGAGCGTGCCACCGGCCGCCCGGTCATGCTGATCAGCGGCGCCACGGGCGAGGGCGTGCCGGAAGTGCTCCGCGCCCTGGCCGACGCCGTGGCCGCCGACCGGGCGGAACGCACCGCATGATCGACCTGCGCACCGCGAAGCGGATCGTCGTCAAGGTTGGCTCCGCCCTGGTGGTGGACCCGGAGACCGCCGCGCCGCGCGAGGCCTGGCTCGCCTCCGTCGCCGCCGACCTCGCCGCGCTGCGCGAAGGTGGAGCCGAGGTTGTCCTGGTCTCCTCCGGCGCCATCGCCCTGGCCCGCCGCGTCCTGGGCCTGACCCAGCCGCGCCTGCGGCTGGAGGAAAAGCAGGCCGCCGCCGCTGTCGGCCAGATCCGCCTCGCCGGTGCCTGGCAGGGCGCCTTCGCCGCCCATGGCATCGCCGCCGCCCAGCTCCTCCTGACCCTGGAGGACAGCGAGGACCGCCGCCGCTACCTGAACGCCCGCGCCACGCTCTCCACCCTGCTGGGCCTGGGCTGTGTGCCGGTGATCAACGAGAACGACACGGTCGCCACGGCGGAGATCCGCTTCGGCGACAATGACCGCCTCGCCGCCCGGGTGGCGGAGATGGTGCAGGCCGATGCCCTGGTCCTGCTCTCCGACATCGACGGCCTCTACACGGCCGACCCGCGCCGCGACCCGGAGGCCCGGCACCTCCCGGCAATCGAGCGCATCACCGACGAGATCATGGCCATGGGGGGCGAGCCGCCGCCCGGCTATTCCTCCGGCGGCATGCGCACCAAGCTCCTGGCCGCGAAGATCGCCACCGGCGCCGGCTGCGCCATGGCCATTGCCCTGGGCACCCGCCTGAACCCGCTGCGGCACCTGCTCGAAGGCGGCCGTTGCACCTGGTTCCTTCCGGCGCCCGAGGGCCGCAGCGCCCGCAAGGCCTGGATCGCCGGCAGCCTCGCCCCCCATGGCGCCGTCACGGTGGATGCCGGCGCTGTCCGCGCGCTCCGCAACGGCTCCTCGCTCCTCCCCGCCGGGGTGCGGGAGGTCTCGGGCAGCTTCACGCGCGGCGACCCCATCTCCATCCGCGACGAGGCCGGCCGCGAGATCGCCCGCGGCCTTTCCGCCTATGACGCCGACGCCGCCCAGCGCATCGCCGGCCGCCATACCGACGAGATCGAGGCCATCCTCGGCCTGCGCGGCCGTGACGAGATCATCCACAGGGACGATCTCGTCCTGCTCTGAACGCTTCCGGACAGGAAGAACACGCCCCGGCCGGCTGCGCCCGGGACGGTGCCGGGCGGCGGATCGTGGAGCCTGGGCATTTCGGCGCACCCACCCCGGCCCTGTCCAACCGCCCGACGGGGGGAATGACCTTCCGCCGCAGGCCGGTATCAGCCCAGTGCGAAGGCCAGGGACAGAAGGGCGAGCCCCGCCAGGATCCAGGTCACCTCGTCGCTGATCAATCCGCTGTGCAGCCCCTGCAATCCGGTCAGCAACGGGCGTATCACCAGACCCACCCCATTCCTGACAGGGCGGGGCAGGTGGCGCCGTCCGAGATCCCAGCCGGCGATCGCCAGGGCAAGGACCAGCCCCATCCAGGAAAGGAAGGAATGTCCCGTGGGCGTGGGCGATGGCGGGGCGGCCCAGAGCTGCCGGGTCGCCTGCCGTGCGAACTCCTCGGCAAAGGGGCCCGCCGCCAGGACCAGGAACAGCAGGACCCCGACCGGCAGCAGCATCAGCCAGAGCGGCCGGTTCGCCTTCTCCGCCTCCTCGCCGGGCACATGTTCCTCCTCGCCCGGCATCCCGCCCCAGCCCAGGAAGATCCGGCCGGTGACCCGGAGCACGGCGCCGCCCGTCAGCCCCGCTCCAAGCGGCACCGCCAGTACCAGCCAGGGATGCGGCTCCTGCTTCGCGGCATTTTCCAGCAGCACCATGCCCGTATCCATCAGCCCGGCCGGCAGGCCTGCCAGCAGCAGCCCGGCCAGCAGGAAGGCGATCCCGGCCGGCCAGATCGGGCGGCCACGGCCGCGCAGGCCGATCTCGTCGATCCCGCCCAGTGTCGCCAGCAGCACGCCGGCCAGGGCGAAGAGCGACGCCTTCACCATCCCATGCCCGGCCATATAGGCCAGCATGCCGGCCGTTCCGTCCTCCCGCAGCATGGCCAGGCCCATCAGCATGATCCCTGTATGGGAGATGGTGGAGAAAGCCAGCATGCGCTTCACGTGACGCTGCGACAGGCAGGCCGCGCCGCCGATCAGCGCGCTGGCCGCGCCCAGCCAGAGCAGCAGCGCATGGGCATTCTCCGTCACGGCGGGAACATGCGCGAAGACCGTGCCGGTGAGCCGGGCCAGGCCGAACAGGCCCATCGAGACCATGACGCCGGAGAAGACCATGGAGACCGGGCTCGGTGCCACCGCATGCGCGTCCGACAGCCAGAGATGGAAGGGCACCGTCGCCGCCTTGATCAGCAGCGCCGCCACCAGCAGGCAGAAGGCACCCAGCAGCACCGGGTCATGGCCGGTGGCGGCGGTCACCGCGCCCGCGCGTTCGCCGAGCGCCACCATGTCTAGCCGCCCGAGCCGGGCATAGAGCAGGCCGATCCCGGCCAGCATCATGATCGCGCCCAGGCTGTTGGTGACCGTGAAGTTCAGCGCCCCGGTCAGGGCGGATTCCTCCAGCCGGTAGGCGGTGAGGGCGAAGGCCGCCACGCTCATCACCTCGAACCAGACGAAGAGGTTGAACAGGTCGCGCGTCAGGCAGAACCCCGCCATCGCCGCCAGGAAGAGCAGCATCAGCACATGGAACTGCGCGCCCACCTCCTCGAAGAACCCCCAGGCGAAGAGGCAGGCCGAGGCCACGATCAGGCCGACCAAGCCGACCATCGCCGCCCCGGCCGGATCGGCCGAGAAGGCGATGCCGATCGGGATATCCCCATGCATCGCCCAGCCGCCGAACCAGTGCAGCAGGGGGCCCGCCATCGACAGGCGCGCCATCCAGGCCCCCAGCGCCGCCACGCCCAACGCGGTCAGGATGGCCAGGATGTCGGGGGCGCGCCGCGGCAGCACGCGGCCGGCGGCGAGAAGCAGGGCCGCCATCAGGATCGGCACCGCCACGACCAGGGGAGGGAGCGGGGAGGTCACTTCCGCAGCGTCTGCAGGCGCCGGGGATCGAGCGTGCCCCTCCGCTTGTGCAGTTGCAGCGCCAGCGCCAGCAGAAGCGCTGTCACCGCCGCACCCACGACGATGTCGGTGAGCACCAGCGCCTGTACCACCGGATCCACTGCGGGTGTGCCGGGCGGGTGGTCGTGGAAGACCGGCGGACCGGCTTGCCACCGGAAGCCCGCGGCCAGCAGCAGGACGTAGGTGCCCGACTGCGTGACCGAGAGGCAGGCGATCAGGTGGACATAATGCCGGCTGGTGAGAATGCCGTAGAGGCCGATGGCGAAGAGCCAGACGCTGACCAGCCACGGCAGCAGCGTCATGGCCCGTCCTCTCCCGCCACGCGGGTCTCCTCCAGGAACTCCAGGAAGAGCATCCCGAAGCCGCCGGCCACAGCCAGCCCGACGCCCAGGTTGACAACAGGGATGATCCCGCCGGACAGGAGGCTTCCCATCTCGCCGAGCGGCAGCAGATTGGCGAGAAAGGCGCCGCCACTGAGCAGTGCCCCCATCCCCACCAGCGCGTAGAGCGCCGCGCCGCCAGCCTCGGCCGCATGGAGCGCATGGCCCCGCACCACGCGCCTCCATGTTCCGTACCGCTCCCCCAGCCACACGAGCAACAGGCCGGAGCCGATGATCATGCCACCCTGGAAGCCGCCGCCGGGCGTCAGCGCGGCGTGCAGCACGACATACAGGCCATAGAGCAGCGTCATCGGCGCCAGCACGCGGCAGAGCAGGATCACGCCCGGGCTGCGCGGTGCGATGGGGCGGCCCTGACAGGTGGCCGCGCGGTCCATCGTCTTCTCGCCACGCGCACCGCGCAGGATGACCGTGGTGCCCACCACGGCGGCGAGCAGCATGACCTCCTCGCCCAGCGTGTCGAAGCCGCGCAGGTCGAAATTCACCGCCGTCACCATGTTGGTGACCTGCCGCTCCGCCGGGCCGAGCCGGTTGACGGCATCGCCATAGGGCAGGGGGTGGTTCCCGAACTCCGGCATGGCGTGGATCACCGCAGCCGCCCAGGGCAGCAGGCAAAGGGCCGACACCCAGGCCAGGAGGCAGCGCAGGCGTGGCGTCACGATCCGTCCCCGTTCGGGCGCCGCTGCCGGAGCCGCAGGTTCGCCAGGACCACCAGGAACAGCAGCGGCAGCGCCGCCGTGCCCACCACGAGCTGGGAGAAGGCGACATCGGGCGCCTGCAGGGCCGTGAAAAGCATGGTCAGGGCCAGGCCATGGGCGGCCATGGCCATCACCTGCCGGTGCGGTTGGCGCGACAGCGCCACCCCGGTGCCCGTCGCCGCGACAAGCAGGAACAGCATGGCCAGCAGAAGGCTCATCCCGTTTCCGCCCCCTTGTGGTCCCGCCGGAGCAGGGCCCGGCCGGTGGCATGCGCCAGCGCCGCGCCGATGGCCCAGGAGAGCAGCACCATCAGGGTGATCTTGAGGGAGCGTCCGCTGACCCCGTCCGTCACGAAGGCCGCCGCCGTCACCGCCGCGCCGCCTGCGATGTTCACGAAGGTCACCGCGTGCAGGCGGTCCAGCGGATCGCGCAACCGCGCGGCGCCGAGGACGCCGAGCCAGACCGCCGCCACGGTCAGGAGAAGGCAGGCCGCCAGCAGCGTGCTCACAGCCAGCGTTCCAGGAAGATCGTCATCACCAGCGTTCCCGGCAGCGACAGCAGCACCAGGGCAAAGGGCAGGTCGATGATCGATGGCAGATCGAACGCGAAGCTCATCGCCACGAGGATGAGCGTTGCGACGGAAAGGGCGAGTTGCGCGGCCACCAGCCGGCTGCCGACCCGCCCGCGTATCGCCATGGCGGCCGGGACCGCGAAGGCTGGCACCAGCGCCCCCAGGGCAAGAAGCCAGAGGCCGGCGGGACTTGCGAGCGGGCCCGTCATCCTGGCCATGTCTCGTCGCCGTCAACCGGACGAGGCACCAGCTGGTGCAGCGGCCAAAGCCCCGGCTGCGCCGAGTCGTCCGTGACATAGCCGTTCGGCGCCAGGGACAGCCGTAGGATCGACAGGCCGCGCCGCGTCAGGCTGCCTGGGTCATTCCCCTGGGCAACGGGGATCTCCCGTATCTTCCCTGGCCGCATCTCCCTGCCGCTTGCGGCGCGGCACAGCGCGGCGGCCGTCAGCGCCGTTTCCCGCAACAGCGTGAGTGGCAGCGCCAGGAGGAGCCGGGCCGGTGGCCTGGGCCAGCCGAGGCGATGGGGCGCGATGCGGCGCAGCGCCAGCGACAGGGCCGCCGCCAGGCCGCCACAGAGCAGCGCGGCCAGGACTTCCTCACCATCCACCTGCCCGGCGAAGAGCAGGTAGAGGAGCATCAGCGCAATCAGGCGCAGTGGCATGGCGGCCCCACGACGTCATGCCTCCAGGAGTTCCCGGGGCAAGTCTCGCTGCTAACCCTTTCCGCAGCCGGTGGGTTGCGTGCCCTTGCGCCGCAGGGGCGTGAAGGCGGCGAGAACCGGCGGGCCCGCCCTCGGCCGCCAGCTCATGCGACGGCTGTCCGCGGCGGAACACCGGCTTCCGTCACGCATAGGCATAGGGCCCGCCCCGTTCCAGCGCCCGCCGGTAGGCCGGCAGGTCATGGATGCGCGCCAGGAAGCGCGCCGGGTTCGGCCGCGCCTCGCCGAAGGGCGCGCGCTGCGCCGCGGCTTCGAGCGGGAAGCTCATCATGATGTCCGCCGCCGTCATTTCCGGCCCGGCGAACCAGCCCGTCCCCGAAAGGGCGTCGTTCCAATACTGCTTCATCCGCTCCAGGCCGGGCGCCACGAAGCCGTCGCGGATTTTCAGCATGGCATCGCGGGCCTCCGGCGGAACCTTCTCCGCGGCGCGGTTGAGCAGCAGCGTCATCACCAGCGGCGGCATGGCCGACCCCTCGGCGTGATGCATCCAGTACCGGTAGGGCCACCAGTGCGGCCCGTCCTTGGCCGGCTGGAGCCGCCCCTGGCCGTGCCGGTCCAGGATGTATTCCACGATCGCACCGGTCTCGGCCAGGACCATCCCCTCGTCGGTGACGACCGGGGACTTCCCCAGCGGATGCACCGCCCGCAACTCCGGCGGCGCCTGCATGGTCTGCGGGTCGCGTTCGTAGCGCTTCACCTCGTAAGGCACCCCCAGCTCCTCCAGCAGCCAGAGCACCCGCTGGGAGCGGGAATTGTTCAGGTGGTGGACAGTCAGCATCGTGGCCTCCCTGTTGCGCGGCGCGGGAGCGGCGCGGGAAAGGTTAACGCGCTGAAGCGTCGCCCGTGCGGCCCGTTACGCGGAAAACGCCGCCCCACCCCTTGCCCCGCCCGTCGCTTTTGGCTCTAAGACGCGCCCCCCTCGACCCAGCGGAGCCGCTCCATGTCCTCTCCCCATGCTGCCATGGGCCGTTCCGCCATGGGTGCCTCGGTGGGGCCTGTCCTGGGCATCGACTTCGGCACCACCAACAGCGTCATCGCCACGCTGCAGCCGGACGGCTCCGTCACCACCGCCCGCTACGCCGTGGGGCGGGAGGTGCTGGACACCTTCCGCTCCGTGCTCTGCTTCTGGACGGAGCACGGGGCCGCGGGCCGCGCCGCCACCCGCCACGCCGCCGGCCCCCGCGCCATCGAGGCCTATCTGGAGGACCCGCTCGCCAGCCGCCTGATCATGTCGATCAAGAGCTACCTGGCGCAGCGGAGCCTGATGGAGACCCGCGTCTTCGGCCGCTCCTACGCCCTCGACCAACTCGTCGGCCTGCTGCTCAACGGCCTCTTCGACTCGGCTGTCTCTTGATCACATCTACGCACAGCTCCACCGTAAGGCGA